>NZ_BAAILP010000016.1:0-410 GCF_054589055.1 Novosphingobium sp. 11B
GACCCGAGGTCATGTCGTTCTGTGATGCGCACGGCATCGACTATGTCTTTGGTCTTCCCACCAACGGTGCCTTGCGCACTAATCCCGGCATCCTCGCCGCCGCCGATACCTGCGCGGTCAAGCGCGCCGAGGAACAACGCGTGGTCCTGCGCAGCTATGCCGAGATCCGCTATGGCGCGAAGAGCTGGAAATGCCAGCGCCGTGTCGTTGCCCGGATCGAGGCCAGTACGCTCGGCATGGATATCCGCTACGTCGTCACGTCGCTGGCACAAGGCTCCGCCGAGTATATCTACGACAGCCTCTACTGTGCCCGTGGCCAAGCCGAAAACCTCATCAAACTGCACAAGACGCAACTCGCCAGCGATCGCACCTCGTGCCGCTCGGCCAACGCAAACCAAATGCGGCTCATC
>NZ_BAAILP010000017.1:0-29151 GCF_054589055.1 Novosphingobium sp. 11B
CCCGCGTGCACCCCGCCCCCCGCTGACGCAACCTCTGGATAACCCCCCGTCCCGCTTGCACCCCGCCCCCCGCTTTGGCACTAGCCCGGACGTGAGCGCGAACATCGTCATCGGCACCGCCCAGCGCGGGGAGCCGGTAGAGATCGACATCAAGGAACTCTTGGCGACCCGCCTGCTGGTGCAGGGCAATTCCGGGTCCGGCAAGTCGCACCTGCTGCGCCGCATCCTCGAAGAGAGCGCCGGGATCGTCCAGCAGGTGGTGATAGACCCCGAGGGCGACTTCGTCAGCCTTGCCGAGCAGTTCGGCCACGTCGTCATCGACGGCTCCGCTTATGGCGAGGCCGAGATCGCCCGCCTCGGCGCGCGCATCCGCCAGCACCGCGCCTCGGTGGTCCTCGCGCTCGACGAGCTGGAGATCGACCAGCAGATGAAGTGTGCCGCGCAGTTCCTCAATGCCCTGTTCGATGCCCCGCGCGAGCAGTGGTATCCCGCGCTCGTGGTGGTGGACGAGGCGCAGATGTTCGCCCCCGCCGCCGCCGGTGAAGTCTCGGAAGAGGCCCGCCGCGTCAGCCTCGCGGCGATGACCAACCTCATGTGCCGCGGCCGCAAGCGCGGTCTGGCGGGGGTGATCGCCACCCAGCGCCTTGCCAAGCTCGCCAAGAACGTCGCGGCCGAGGCCAGCAACTTCCTGATGGGCCGCACCTTCCTGGATATCGACATGATCCGCGCCGCCGACCTGCTCGGCATGGAGCGGCGCCAGGCCGAGACGATCCGCGACCTCGCGCGCGGGCAGTTCCTTGGTCTAGGCCCCGCGATCGCGCGGCGGCCGGTGTCGGTCAGCGTCGGCACGGTGCAGACCGGCGCGAAGTCGGTGACGCCGGGCCTCGCCCCGCTGCCCACGGCGACCACCGAGGAACTGCGCGAACTGCTGCACGACAATCTCCACGTCGAGCCGGATCGCCCCGAATTCCACCGCCCCGCCCCGCGTGTGGACGATGCCGAGACGCTGGCCCGCCGCATCGCCGCGACCGAACTGCTCGAACCCACCACCGCGCAGGCCCGCGAACGCGAGCGTGAAAGGGAGCGCAACGAGCCCGGCGCCGAGGAAACCCGCGCGGCGATGATCGAGATCATGAACGTGATGGCCGAGGAGCCGGACTGCACGTTCCAGTCCGCGACCACGCTGTTCCAGGACTTCACCATCCGCTGCCGGATGAAGGGCATCTCGGTGCGCGGCCTCGACGCGACGATGTTCCGCCGTGGCTTCGCCGCCGCGCTGGCGGGAATCGAGAACCCCGACGACGCGCGCTGGGAGGACCTCATCAACTTGTCGAAGCATGTGCCCGACGATGCGCTGGCGACGTTCTACGTGATCGCCCGCGCCGCGATCGACGGCAAGCCTTGCCCGGACGACATGGACCTCGCGCGGATCTATGGCACCAGTTCGCCCCGCCGCGTGCAGCGCCTGCTCGACTATCTGGAGAAGGACGGACTGATCGTGGTGCGCACCGACTTCTCGGGCAAGCGCTCGGTCGGCCTCCCCGATCTCGGCGTGACAACCGCGCCGGTCGAGGCGTAAGGTCGGGCGATCATGGCCGAGATCGTCAACCTGCGCATGGCCCGCAAGGCCAGGGCCCGCTCCGCCGACAAGGCCGAGGCGGCGGCGAACCGCGCCCAGCATGGCCGCACCAAGGCCGAGAAATCCGCCACGCAGGCCGAAGTCGCGCGGATCGATCGCACCCTTGATGGGGCCAGACGGGAAGACTGATGCGCACCACGTATGACGACGCCAGCGTGCGCCTCTATCACCTCGACGGCGGAGCCGAGGGCGGCGCGGCGAACACGCTGTTCTACGGCCCGCTGTCCGAGGCGATGCGCATAGCCTCGCTACAAAGCGAGGACGTGCAGGACGGCCTGTTCCTCGCCACCGACAACGACGTGGTGGCTTACGTGGATCTGCTGGAAAGCTGAATTCGGCTGCGGGGACTTCGCCCCTTCGACAAGCTCAGGGTGAGCGGGGTTTGGAGTAGGCCTCCCAATGGCAGGAGTAGTGCAAACCTCTCAATTCCGCTCAGGCTGAGCCTGTCGAAGCCCCCTCGATATCAGAACTTCGCCTGCACACCCGCCGCGACATAGTGATCGCCGACGTTCACCTTGCCCGAGAGGAACGGCGCCAATGGCATCGCGGCGGTGCCGTAGGCGCGCAGGTCGTTACCGATGAAACGCGCACCGAGACCAAGAGTGAACGACATCGGCAGCGTATAAGTCGCCTCCACCTTGCCGAAGATCTTGGTGCCCGAATTATCGCAATGACCGTCGCCGACCTGCTCGTCGTTGGAGCGGCGGAAGCACTGCGAGTTGTCCTCGTAGTACCCGTCATGGTCGCGCTTGTGGAAGAACGCGCCGACGGCCGGGGTGATCGCGAAACCACCGTCCTGGATCACCGGCACGCCGACGGCGAGTTCGCCGCCCCAGCTGCCTTCGGAGCGGGCGACATTGGCCTCGGCGGTGACGGTCGCCGCATTGGCGGAACTTGCGGCAAAAGCGCAGATGCCCGCGAGGGCGATCAGGCGGATCTTCATGGGCGGGGGACTCCCTGTATCCTTGGAAACGATGCCAATCGGCTAGATTCCACGCATCTTGCGGACAAGAGGCCCGGATTCGCCCTGCCCCGTTAAGGACTCGACCCGTCCGTTTTCACGCCTGGAACAGAACTTCGGTTCCCGAATGGACCATCTGTGCAAGGCGCGCCGCGTCCCAGTTGGTCAGGCGCACGCAGCCATGGCTTTCGGTGCGGCCGATCTTCGCGGGCTCGGGCGTGCCGTGGATGCCGTAGTGGTCCTTGGACAAATCGATCCATACCACGCCGACCGGGCCATTGGGGCCGGGGGCGAGGCGCTTTGCGGTATCGTTCTTGTTGGCGTCCCAGAACAGGTCCGGATCGTACTGGTAATCCGGATTGCGCGAGGTGCCCTTGATCTCCCACTTGCCGAGCGGGAGCGGATCATGGCCGCTGCCCGTGGTGACGGGGAATTGCGCGATGAGTTTACCTTGCTTGTCAAAGGCCTGCAGCGTGCCCTCGGACTTGTCGACGACGATCTTCTCGGCTGTCGGCTGATCGCCCGCGACGCCGAGGCGCTGCAGCGTGTCGGACCAGCCGCGCTCGTCACCATCGATCTTCGCGACGGGCACGTTGGCGATCGCGGGAACGCGCACCGTGGTGCCCGAACCGACTTTCGTGCCATGGCCGTTGAGCGCCACCAGCGTATCGGGGGTGGTATGGAAGCGCTCGGCCAGTGCCTCAGTCAGCGAGCGGTAGCCGAGATGGTCGAAGCCGGCCTGCTGGGAAGTCTTGGTCGGCAGGTTGCGCGTGAAAGGCCCACGCGCGAAAGCATCGGGGATCACCACCAGCCGCGTCGCCGCCATGTTCTGTGCGGGGAACAGGGCCTGCTGGGTTGCCGGATCGAGCTGTCCGCTACGGGGAAGTCCGCGCGCTTCCTGGAAGGCGCCGAGCGCCAGCTTGTAGGACTGCCCGTCCTTCCCGTCGATCACGCCGGGCGAGAACCCGGCACGGTCGAGCGCCACTTGCGCTCGCATCAGCAGGCTGTCGGCCGCCTCGGTCTCGCCGCCGCCGGGGGCATCGGCGAAAGCCAGAGTGTCGGAACTCTTCGCGGGAGCCTTCGCCTGTTCCGTCTGCGGCCCGCAGGAGGCCAGCAGCACGAAACACGAAAGGCTGAGGGGAACGAGACGTTTCAAGCATCACCCAAAGTTATGGTTCTGTTGCTTTGAAAACGCCCCGAAACCGGGAAAGCTCCGCAAACGAAAAGGGCGGCCCCGCAGGACCGCCCTTACATGTTCCGTTTCGGGACCGATCAGCCTTCGCTGACGGTCGCCTTGACGATCTTGCCCGGCTCGCGCGGCGGCTCGCCCTTGGGGAGCGCGTCGACGTGCTCCATGCCTTCGACGACCTGACCCCAGACGGTGTACTGCTTGTCGAGGAAGGTCGCGTTGTCGAACACGATGAAGAACTGGCTGTTGGCCGAGTGCGGCGCGCTGGTGCGGGCCATCGAGCACACGCCGCGAACGTGCGGCTCGGCGTTGAATTCAGCCTTCAGGTCGGGCTTGGACGAACCGCCCATGCCAGTGCCGTTGGGGCAGCCGCCCTGCGCCATGAAGCCCGGGATCACGCGGTGGAACTTCACGCCGTCGTAGAAGCCTTCGCCGGCCAGTTCCTTGATCCGCTCGACGTGGCCGGGGGCCAGGTCGGGGCGCAGCTTGATCTTGACGTCACCGCCTTCGCCGTTGCCGGTATCGAGCGAGAGTGTGAGGAATTCGTCAGCCATTGCCTGTCTCCATGAGGCCGGGCGCGATCGCGCCGGTAAACTTTGGCGCCCGATATAGGCGATGGCGCGGCAATGTCACGAGGGGGCGTGAACCAGCACCATGCCGAAGGGACTTCGACAGGCTCAGCCTGAGCGGGTTTGGGAGGTTTACACCACCTCCGCTCACCATGAGCTTGTCGAAGGGTCACGGCTGAACTTGTCGAAGCCCGCGCAGTCCCGAGTGACCATGGCAAAGCCCTGTTGCAATTGCGAGATAGCTGCGTAGACCGGCCCGCATGAGCGACGCGGACCTCAAGCACGACCCGATGGACCACACGGAAGACACCGTGCGTCAGGACGCGCCCGAATCCGAATCGCTGGACGAGGACAACCGCCTCAAGCCCGAATTCGTGCGCAGCGTCAAAGACGCGCTCGACGATGAAGACACCGATCGCGTCTACGACCTCGTCGAAGGGCTCCACCCCGCCGACATCGCCGACTTGTTCGAGCTGTTCGACGAACGCGAGCGCCTGACGCTGGCCGGCGCGATCCGCGACCTGATGGGCTCGGAAGTCATTGCCGAGTTGAACGACTGGGTCCGCGAGGCGCTGATGGAAGCGCTTCCGGCCGACGTCGTCGCCGAGATCGCCGAACAACTCGACACCGACGACGCCGTCGCGATGCTGGAGGATCTCGACGAGGCCGACCAACAGGCCGTCCTTGCCGAGATGGAGCCGGAAGACCGCGCCGCGATCGAGTCGGCGCTGTCCTACCCCGAAGAATCCGCCGGCCGTCTGATGAGCCGCGAGTTGGTCGCGGTGCACGAATCGATGACGGTGGGCGACCTCATCGATTTCCTGCGTGAGCATCGCGAGTTGCCGACCGAGTTCTGGGAAGTGTTCATCGTCGATCCGATGCACCGCCCGATCGGAACCTGCTCGCTCTCGTGGATCCTGCGCACGCCGCGCAACATCCCGCTCTACGACGTCATGGCGCGCGACCAGACGCTGATCCCGGCCGACATGGACCAGGAGGAAGTCGCGCTGCGCTTCCAGAAGTACGCGCTGATCTCGGCGGCGGTGGTGGACCCTGCGGGCCGCCTGATCGGCCAGATCACCGTCGACGACATCGTCCACATCATTCAGGAGGAAGCGGGCGAGGACGCCCTCTTGCTCTCCGGTGCAGGCGACGGCGACATCAACGAGCCGATTCTGCTGACGGTGCGCGCGCGTCTGACATGGCTGGTGGTGAACCTGGCCACGGCGATGCTGGCGGCCTCGGTCGTCGGGCTGTTCCAGGGGGCGATCGCGAAGTTCGCGCTGCTGGCGGTGCTGATGCCGATCGTCTCGGGCATGGGCGGCAACGCGGGCACGCAGACCCTCGCCGTGGCGGTGCGCGCCATCGCCACCAACCAGCTGACCGATTCCAACACCGTCAGGATGATCCTGCGCGAATTCCGCATCGCGCTGGCCAACGGCTTCGCGCTGGGCCTGCTGATCGGCGTGGGGACGTGGCTGATCTTCTCCAACCCGCTGCTGGGCGCCGTGATTGCCTCGGCGATGGTCATCAACAACCTGGTCGCGGGGCTGATGGGCATTCTGGTGCCGGTGACGCTGGACAAGTTCAACGTCGATCCGGCGGTGTCCTCGGCAGTGTTCGTGACGACCGCGACCGACACGATGGGCTTCTTCTCGTTCCTCGGCCTCGCGGTGGTGGTGGGGCTGGCCTGACAGGCAAAGCGATCCTATCTTGACGGTCATGCCGCTCAACATGACCAAGATCGCCTTCTCCGCCGAAAGCCCCGCCTCCCTGCGCGCATGGCTGGAAAGCAACCCGGATGAGGCGCTGATGACCACCCGCTATCTCCCCAAGCGGCACGAGGAGATGATCGGCGGCTCGCTCTACTGGATCTTCGAGCATGCGCTGATCGGCCGATCGCCGATCGTGCGGTTCTCGCAGCGCGAGGACGGCCGCTGGCACATCCACCTCGAACCGCGCCTGATCCCGGTCGTCACCCAGCCCAAGCGCGCGCATCAGGGCTGGCGCTATCTGACCGAGGAAGCCGCCCCGCGCGACCTTGCCGAAGGCGAGACGGCGAGCGACGCCATGCCGCCCAAGCTGGCACGCGAACTGGCGAAGCTGGGGCTGGTCTAAGCCCCGCGCTCCACCCACCACTTGAGCAGCACATGCGCCACCGCGTGCTTCGGTGGCGCCCCGAAAGCGCGGCCCATCTCGCCCACGGCCACGGCTTCGAGCGCGTCGACGCATTCCTCGCGGGTGAACCAGCGCACGTCTTCCAGTTCGGTCTCGTCGATCACGATGGCCGGGTCGTCGGCGAAGGCGTGGCAGCCGATCATCAGCGACGAGGGGAACGGCCAGGGCTGGCTCGCGACATACTCGACGTCCCGCACGCGCACGCCCGCTTCCTCGAAGACTTCGCGCGCGACGGCTTCCTCGATCGTCTCGCCCGGCTCCACGAAGCCCGCCAGCGCCGAGTAGCGGTGCGCCGGAAAACGCGGCTGGCGGCCGAGCAGCAGCTTGCCGTCATGCTCGACGGTCATGATCGTGACCGGATCGACGCGCGGGAAATGCTCGGCGCCGCAACCGGTGCAGGAGCGCTGCCAGCCGCCCTTGGCCAGCACCGTGGCCGCGCCGCAGACTGCGCAGAAGCGGTGCCGCGAATGCCAGCCGACCAGCGCCCGCGCCCCGCCGTAAGCCGCGAGTTCGCCCGGCTCCAGCGCATTCATCGCGTTCCAGCTCGGCGCTCCGGCGGCGGGAATGCCCGGCAGCACTTGCGCGAAGCAGCCGCGCCCGCCTTCGAGGCCGAGGAACACCAGTTCCGCATCGCCTTCCGCATCGGCGAGGCTGCCCCAGACGAGGCCGCCCTCCGCCGTCATCACCGGGTCGAGGCCGTCCAGCCTGAGCAGCCGCGCACTCGGCCCCATCAGTGCGGCGATGGCCTCCGGGTCGCCGCGCACGTGGTCGGCGCGGTCGATCGGCGATCCGCCGAATGCGATAGGGGCAGCGGGAGTAGTCAGCAGCACGTCAGTGTTTCTCCAGGATCGCCAGCACATCGGCCTTCAGGGCCTTCTGGAATTCGGGCAAGAGGTCGAAGGCGTTGGGCGGCATGAACTGCACGAAAATCTGTGAGCGCAGGCCCTGGGCCATGTCCACCATGCCCACCGTCCCCGCCGCGCCCGACCAGCCGTAGAGCCCGCTCTCCGCCCCCTGCCCGACGCGCCCTCCAGCGCCGAAGCCGCTGGGACCGCCGAACATCTCGGGCACGAGGACGCCGGGCGGGAGCAGGTTGGAGGTGCCCATCCGCACCGCGCTCTCGGACAGCACGCGCACACCGTCGATCATGCCCATCTGCGCCAGCATCCGCAGGAACCGGTCGTAGTCGCGCGGACTGCTGACGAGACCCGCTCCGCCGAAGGGGAAGGCGGGCTTGTCGAGGTAGATCGAGGTCTCCCCCTCGTCGATCGGCGCCAGCACGCCGCCGACGGCCGCGTAATTGGTGGTGAGGCGATGGGCGTCGGCGGCCGAGACCCGGAAACCCGTGCTGGTCATGCTGGCGGGGCCGAAGATCGTGTCCTGAAGGTAGGCGTCGAACGGCTTGCCCGACACCACCTCGATCACCCGGCCCATCAGGTCGAGGCCCATCGAATAGCTCCAGCGCGTACCGGGATCGGCGACCAGCGGCACTTGCGCCAGCCCTCGCGCGAACAGGTCCAGTCCCTTGACCGGCTCTCCCCGGAACAGACCGGGCAGCTTCATCCGGCTGATCTGCCCGGCGACGAGGCCCTTATCCTCCATCAGCGTCTTGATCGGCCCCTGCTGGATGATCGTGTAACCGATCCCGGAGCTATGCGTGACCAGATGCCGCATCGTGATCGGCCGAGGCGCGGCGTGGACCCTGGTGATCGAGCCGTCGTATTCGTCCTGCACCATCATGTGCGCATATTCAGGCAGCACGTCCGCCACGGGCTGATCGAGGCCGATCCTGCCCTGCGCCACCAGTTCCATCGCCGCCATCCCGGTGAGCGGCTTGGTCATCGAATAGATGCGGAACAGGCTGTCAGCGGTCACCGGATCGGCGTCGTTGAAGCCTTCCGAGCCACGCGCGACATATTCCGGCTCGCGCCCCGGCAGGCCCAGCGAGGCGACCATGCCGGGGAACTTGCCCGGTCCCACCCAGCGCTCGACGACCGCGCGGACCTGGGGGATCAACTCCGGCTGCTGCGCCGCGCGCGCCAGCCGCGGCAGCATCGCCCCGAGCCCCGCAGCCGCCCCCATGCCCAGCAGCATTCGACGGTCCAGCGCGGCTTCGAGGCGATCGATCATGCGTCTTCCTTTTCAGCCAGCGCCAGCCGCGCGGCCTTGGCGAAGAGCGTGGGCAGCCCCGCCTCGTCCAGCCGGTCGAGCGGCCACCATTCGCCGTCTTCCAGCCCCTCGAACCCGTCACCAAGGTAAACCGCCAGGTTCAGTTCCAGCGCAAAGTGCGTGAAGACGTGGCCGACCTTGCCCGCGCTCTCCCATGGCCCGGTAAGCGGTCCCTCGCCCGAGCCGTCGATACGCGCCGCCCAGCCATCGTCGGGCAGCGCCCGCATGCCGCCGAGCATGCCGCTGCCGGGACGGCGGACCAGCCAGACTTCCGCTTCGTCCCGCTCGATCCAGAAGGCGCGGCCCTGACGCACGGCCTTGGCCTTCTTTGCCGCCTTTACCGGCAGCCTTGCGGGATCGCCCATGCGCCGTGCCTCGCAAGGCCCCGAAATCGGGCAGAGCAGGCAGCGCGGACTGCGCGAGGTACAGACGGTGGCGCCAAGATCCATCATCGCCTGCGCAAAGTCGCCCGCGCGGCGCTGCGGCGTGATGGTGTCGGCCTTTGCGCGGATACCGGGCCGTGAACCCGGCAGCGGCTCCTCGATCGCGAAGAGCCGCGAGACGACCCGCTCGACATTGGCATCGACGACCACCGCGCGCCGCCCGAAGGCGATAGCGGCGACTGCGGCAGCAGTATAAGCTCCCAGTCCCGGCAGAGCGCGCAAGCCTTCCTCGGTATCCGGAAACCGCCCGAGCCGCGCCACTTCACGCGCGCAGGCCAGCAGGTTTCGGGCGCGGGCATAGTAGCCGAGGCCCGCCCATGCCGCCATGACCTCCTCGTCCGCAGCCGCCGCGAGCGCCTGCACGGTCGGCCAGCGCGTAGTGAAGGCGGCAAAGTAGTCCTTCACCGCCGCAACCGTCGTCTGCTGGAGCATCACTTCCGACAGCCAGACCCGGTACGGATCGGGCGCGGGCGTGCTCGGTGCGGCGCGCCACGGCAAGGTGCGCGCGTGCACATCGTACCAGTCGAGCAGCATCGCCGCGATTGCAGTATCCGAACTGGCGTCCATGCCGCCGCTATGGCATTGGATCGCGGGCAATGGAACGGAATAGCGGCAAATCCCCCGGTGAATCGAAGCCACGTCCCGCCAAGGGCAAGACGGGCCTCAAGCAGTTCGAGCGTATGCGCGGCGGACAGGCGCGGCAGATCTCGGACCTGATGCCCGAAGTCGGCCGCACCGCCTTCCGGCGCTTCGGCTTCGTGCAGTCGAGCGTGGTGTCCCGCTGGCCCGAGATCGTCGGCGCCCGCCACGCACGCGTCTGCTCGCCGGAATCGATCCGTTTCCCGCCCGGAGAGAAGAGCGACGGCATCCTCCAGCTGGTCGTCGTGCCCGCTCATTCGCCGATGATCCAGCACGTGATCCCCGAGATCATGGACCGGGTGAACCGCTTTTTCGGCTACCAGGCGGTCGCCAAGGTGAAAATCCGGCAAGGCGAGGTTAAGCCGCCTGTTGCCACGCAGCCGCGCCCGTCCGCGCCGCCTTCGCTGAAACCGGTGCCGTTCGAGCTTGGGGAATCGCTGCGCGACATCGGCGACCCGGAGCTTCGCGCGGTGCTCGAATCGCTGGCGCGCAGCATGGGCGCCGCCGAACACAAGCCTGACAGTCAGGAAGACAAGTGATGACCAAGACCGTCTTTCGCGCCGTGGCGCTTGCCGCCTGCGCCGTTCTCAGCATGGCCGCCGCTCCCAAGGGCGCCGCGCCCAGGAAGGGGCTGCCCCCCGCCTCCACGAACTGGACCGCTGCCACCGCCGTCACCGCCGACGGCAGCCACCGGCTCGGCAATCCGGACGCGCCGCTCAAGCTGGTCGAATACGTCAGCTACACCTGCCCACACTGTGCCCACTTCCACAAGGAAGCGGACCCGGTGCTGCGCCTGACCATGGTGCCCAAGGGCCAGATCTCGGTCACGGTGACCAACTTCCTGCGCAACCCGATCGACCTCACCGTGGCCATGCTGACCAACTGCGGCGATCCCAAGCGCTTCTTCGTGCGCCACAACGCCTTCTTCGCCTCGCAGGACAAATGGCTCGCGAAGGCCGAGGCGACCAACCGCGAACAGCAGCAGCGCTGGTATCAGGGCGATTTCCCCGCCCGCATGCGCGCCATGGCGAGCGATCTCGGCTTCTACGACCAGACCGCTTCGTGGGGCCTCAGCCGCGCGCAGACCGACCAGTGCTTCGCCAACACCGCGATGCTCGACAAGCTCAAGGGCCAGCAGGGCGAAGTGCAGGCGCTCGGCCTGCAGGGTACGCCCAGCTTCACCCTCAACGGCGACCTTCTCGACGGCCACGACTGGGCGACGGTGTCCAAGGCGATCACCGACAAGCAGGCCCAGCAGCGCGCGGGCAATATCTGATCCACGAGCCCACCCCCGGCCCCTCCCGCTTGCGGGAGGGGAGCGAGACTTGGCAGCTTGCTGCCTAGTCGCAGCGGGGTGGGCGTCCCAACACAACGCCGCACTTGTGGAATACCCCCGTCCACGCTTCGTTTTCCCCCCTCCATGGGCTAGCCCTGTGACAAATCCACACGAAGGATTCGCCTCCCGATGACTCGCACCCGTTTCCGCACCATCGCCCTCGGCCTCGTGGTCGCCCCGCTTGCCCTCGGCCTCGCCGCCTGCGGCAAGAAGGACGAGCCCACCGCCGGTGCCACCTCGGGCGCCCCGATCGCCAAGATCGCCGCGCCCGCAGGCAAGTCCTGGGCCGACACGATCGAGAAGACCGCCGAGGGCGGCTACCGCATGGGCAACCCGAACGCCCCGATCAAGCTGGTCGAATACGGCGCCCTCAGCTGCTCGCACTGCGCCCTGTTCGCACAGCAGAGCTTCGAGCCGCTGCGCGACGACTACGTCGCCAGCGGCCGCGTCAGCTACGAACTGCGCTACTTCATGCTCAACGCGCTGGACATTCCGGCCTCGCTGCTGGCCGAATGCGGCTCGACCGAGGCGGTGATCCCGCTCAGCGAGCAGTTCTGGGCCTGGCAGCCCAAGATGTTCGAGAACATGCAGGCCGCCAGCAAGGAACGCCTCGCCCAGATCGATGCCTTGCCCAAGGAAAAGCAGCTCGCCGCCATCTCCGAGGTCGCCGGCATGACCGACTTCTTCGCCTCGCGCGGGATCGCCCGCGATCAGGCCGCCGCCTGCCTTGCCGACACCACCAAGGCCAAGGCGCTCGCCGACCAGACGCAGAAGGCGAGCGAGCAGTTCAACGTCACCGGCACCCCCACCTTCATCATCAACGGCAACAACGTCGGCTCGATGGAATGGGACAAGCTGGAGCCCAAGCTCAAGGAAGCAGGCGCGCGCTGACCAGCGTGATCGCCTGACCCGACCTCGATGCGCATCAACCGGCTAAAGCTCAGCGGCTTCAAGAGCTTCGTCGAGCCCGCCGAACTGCGCATCGATCCGGGGCTGACCGGCGTGGTCGGCCCCAACGGCTGCGGCAAGTCCAACCTGCTCGAAGCGATCCGCTGGGTCATGGGCGAAAGCTCGCCCAAGTCGATGCGCGGCGGCGGGATGGAGGACGTGATCTTCGCTGGGACGGACAAGCGCCCGCCCCGCGCCTTCGCCGAAGTCGTACTGAAGGCCGACACCGCGCCGAATGCCGAAGGCGTGCGAGACGAACTCGAAGTCGTCCGCCGCATCGAGCGCGGCGCGGGCAGCGCCTACCGCATCAACGGGCGGGACGTGCGCGCCAAGGACGTGGCGCTGATCTTCGCCGATGCCGCCACCGGTGCGCACAGCCCGGCGCTCGTCAGCCAGGGCCGCATCGCCGCCGTCATCGCCGCCAAGCCCGCCGAGCGCCGCGCCATGCTCGAAGAGGCGGCGGGCATCGCGGGCCTCCACGTCCGACGCAAGGACGCAGAGGAGCGCCTGCGCGCCACCGAAGCCAACCTCGCCCGCCTCGACGACATCATGGCGAGCCTCGACAAGCAGGTCGGCACGCTCCGGCGGCAGGCCAAGGCCGCCGAGCGCTACAAAGCCCTCACCGACCAGATCCACCTCGCCGAAGCCCGCGTCGTCTTCGCCCGCTGGCGCGAGGCCGCGGCCGCCGCCGATGCCGCCCGCAAGGAAGCGCAGGCGTCCGAGGAGCGCGTCGCCGTGGCGCAGGCGCTCGCAGTGGAAGCTCAGAGCCAGCAGGCCGCCGCAGCCGAGACGCTGATGGAGGCCCGCGACGAACTCGCCGACCGCCGCGACGATGCCAATGCGCAAGGCCACCGCATAGCGACGCTGACGAGCCAGCTCGAAGCCGCCGAACAGCGCCTCACCGACCTCGACCGCCAGCGCACCCGGCTGGAAGAAGACCGCCACGACGCCGACCGCCTCACCCGCGACGCCGCCGAGGCCCTCGCCCGGCTGGAGCGCGAGTTGTCCGAGGGCGAAAAGCAGCTCGCCGCCGATGAAGCGCAGCGCCCGCGCTTCGCCAACATGGTCGATGGCGCCGAACAGGCCAGCCGCGCCGCCGAACTCGATCTCGCGCAGGCGACCGCGAAGCAGGCGGGCGTCGAGGCCGAATGGCGCATCGCCGAAGCCGAACTGACGCAGGCGAAGGCACGGCAGGCCCGCGTGGCGCGGGACGTCGCCCGGATCGAGGCGCAAGTCGCTGCCCTACCCGACCTCGGCGACCTCGAAACCGCCATCGCCGCCGCCCGCGCCAAGGCAGAGGAGGCCAGCGCCGCCCTCGCCCGCTCGCGCGAGGGGCTGGAGGACATGCAGGCGCGCAAGACCGCGCTACAGGCCGACCGCGACGCCGCTGCCTCGGCGCTGGCAGGCGCGCGCGCCGACCTCACGGGCATCGAGCGCGAACACGCCGCCCTCGTCCGCGACCGCGAGGCGCGGGCCAAGGGCGCCAAGGCCGCGCATGGCCTGCCCGTCGCCATCGACGCGGTGCGCGCCGCGCCCGGCTACGAACGCGCGGTCGCCGCCGTGCTCGGCCGCGACGCCAAGGCCCCGCTGGGCGTAGTGCCGAATGCCGACGGCCGCTTCTGGACCGGCGCGGAGGCTCCCGCTTCGGTCGCCGACAGCCTCGCCGCGCATGTCGCGCAGTGCCCGCCCGAACTCGCGGCCCGCCTCGCGCTGGTGCATGTGGTCGAGACGGACGATGCGCGGACACTGAAGCCCGGCGAATGGCTCGTCACGCGCGCGGGCGTGCTGCGCCGCTGGGACGGCTTCGTCGCACGCGGCGAAGGCGCGGCCGAAGCCGCAAGGCTGGAAGCGGAGAACCGCTTCGCCGAACTCGACGCCAAGCTGCCCCCCTTGCGCGCGGCCGTCACCGCCGCCGAAGCACGGCAGGCCGCCGTGCAGCAGGAATTGGCCGACCTCTCCTCCCGCGTGATTTCTGCCGAACGCGCCATCGCCTCGGCGGCCGAGGCCGAGCGCAGCGCCTTGCGCGCCGTCGATCAGGCCGAGGATGCCCGCGCTCGCCAGCAGGCCCGCCGTACCGAACTCGACGCGACCCTCGCCGAAACCGCCGACCAGCGCAGCGGCGTGGACGCCGAAGTCGCCGCCGCCGAGGCGAAACGCGTCGCGCTACCCGATCCCGCCACTGGCCGCGCCGAACTGCAGGACGCACAAGCCCGCAACGGCGAGGCGCGCTCCGCCTTGCAGCACGCGATGGCGACGCTCGCAGGCCACGATCAGGCCCTCGCCGTCGCGCGAGAGCGCACCACCACCCAGCGCGCCGACATTCGCGGCTGGCAGGCCCGCTCGGGCGATGCCGCGAACCGCCTCGCGCAGATGGCCGGACGGTTGGAGGAGATCGAGACCGAACGCGCGATCATGGCCGCCAAGCCCCCCTCGCTGATGACCCAGATCGAACAGGGTGAGGCGATCCGCGTGCGCCTCGGCGATGAACTGGCGAAGGCAGAAGCAGCGGTAAACGCCGCCACCGAAGCCGCGAAACGCGCCGACACCGCGCTCTCCGCCGCGCAGGAAACCCTCGCCGCCGCGCGCGAAGGCCGCGCCGGAGCCTCTGCCCGCGCCGAGCACGAGGACCAGCGCCGCACCGAAATGAACCGCCTCTCGGGCGAGCGCTTCCAGTGCCCGCCCCCGGTCCTGCCCGAGCGCTTCGCCTTCGCCCCTGTCGAAGTCGGCGGCGCCGAGGCTGAAGGCAGCGGCATGGACCGCCTTGTCGCCGAGCGCGAGCGCATCGGCCCGGTCAATCTCGTCGCCGCCGACGAACTCGCCGAAGCCGAGGCGCAGCTGGGCCTCTCGGTCAGCGAGAAGGCCGAACTGACCGAAGCCGTAAACCGCCTGCGTGGCTCGATCGGCAACCTCAACCGCGAAGGCCGCGAACGCTTGCGCGCCGCCTTCGAGGCGGTGGACGGCCATTTCCGCCGCCTGTTCCAGCAGTTGTTCCAGGGCGGTCAGGCGCACCTCGCCCTCGTCGATTCGGACGATCCGCTGGAGGCCGGTCTCGAAATCTACGCCCAGCCGCCGGGCAAGCGCCTGCAATCGCTCACCCTGCTTTCGGGCGGCGAGCAGGCGCTGACGGCGGTGGCGCTGATCTTCGGCCTGTTCCTGACCAATCCCGCGCCGATCTGCGTACTGGACGAAGTCGATGCCCCCCTCGACGACGCCAATATCGAACGCTTCTGCGACCTGCTCGAAGCGATGACGAAGGAAACCGACACCCGCTACCTCGTCGTCACCCACAATGCGGTGACGATGAGCCGCATGCACCGCCTGTTCGGCGTGACGATGGTGGAAAAGGGCATCTCCCGCCTCGTCAGCGTGGATCTGGGCGGCGCGGAGGAACTGCTGGCGGCAGCGGTGTGAGGTTGACCGGCGGGGTTTTTGTAGTTACTTTAATTTAACTGGCCCATCGTAGCCGATCCAACGATCACCGTCCGCAGACGCTGGAGATGCGGTCATTGCGGATTGAATATGACGAGGCGAAGCGCCGGAAGATTCTGGCTGAACGCGGAATCGACATTGCCGATGCGCATAGGGTCTTTGCAGATACGCATGTTCAGGTTCTGGACGATCGCAAGGACTACGGAGAGACCCGCTATCGCGTCTTCGGGTTTCTCCATGGTCGCCGCGTATCGCTGGTCTGAACACCGCGCGACGGCAACCGTCGGATCATCACGATAAGGCATGCGCATCATGGAGAACATCAAGCCCGCTTCCGAACCCTGGATTGACCCGGACGACGACGACGTCGAATGGACCGAGGAAATGTTCCGCATGGCCGCCATCTACAAGGGCGACCAGCTGATCCGTCCGGCCTCGGGCTCGCTCAAGTCGATCGGCCGCCCACCCGCTGCCAATCCCAAGAAGCAGGTCACGCTGCGGCTCGATCCCGATGTGGTCGAGGCGTTTCGCGCCACCGGCAAGGGCTGGCAGTCGCGCATCAACGCCGAACTGCGCAAGGCGCTCGGGATCTAGCCCAGCACGAAGCGCGGCCCCGGTCCTTGCGCCCCCGCCACGTCATCGGCGTTGTAGAGGCGGCATTTCGTCAGGCTGAGGCAGCCGCAGCCGATGCATTCGTCCAGCTTGCGCCGAGTCAGTTCGAGCAGCGCGATCTTCTCGTCGATCGACGTGCGCATCGAGCGGCTGATGCGCTCCCAGTCGGCCAATGTCGGCGTGCGGCCGTGCGGCAGGTCGGCCAGTTCGCGCTCGATCTCGGCCAGCGCGAGGCCCAGCTTCTGCGCGATCAGGATGAAGCTGACGCGGCGAATGTCGGAGCGCAGGAAACGCCGCTGGTTGCCCGAGGTGCGCAGCGCCTGCAGCAGCCCCTTCTCCTCGTAGAAACGCAGTGCCGATACCGCGACGCCGGTACGCCGCGCCAGTTCGCCGATGGTGATGAAGCGGTCCACGACCAGATCGATATCCTTTCGAAAGTGCTTGATCTCAAGTTAGGTTGAGGTTGCACTTTTGCCAAGCCGGCTGATTCGCCGGTGACGCAGGAGAAAGAAGAATGGCCCAGGGCCGCCTCGAACATGCCAACCTCACCGTCAGCGACATCGAGCGTTCGTCCGCCTTGCTGCAGGACCTGCTCGGCTGGCACGAACGCTGGCGGGGGCCCGCCATCAACGGCGGCGAGACGATCCACGTAGGCGGGGATTTCAGCTACATCGCTGTCTATACCGACCGCCGGGAACGCGGGCGCTACGGCAAGGGCGCGCCGCTGAATCACGTGGGGCTTGTGGTCGACGATCTCGACGCGGCCGAACAGGTGGTGCTTGCCGCAGGCCTCGAACCATTCAACCACGCCGATTACGATCCAGGCCGCCGGTTCTACTTCTTCGACTGGGACGGGATAGAATTCGAGCTGGTCAGCTACGCGTAGGCAATCAGATCACCCCGGCGTTGCCGACCACCCAGCAGGCCAGCGCCATCACCAGCCCGGCATCGCGGTTGGAGCGGAAGCGAGCGAGCGCGTTCTCGCCGTCCGCCGGGTCCAGCGTCATGACCTGGAAGCCGAGGTGCAGCGCCATCGGCACCAGCGCGACGAGCGCCACCCAGTCCGGCCGCATCGCCCAGAACGCCAGCGCCCACAGCGCCAGCGCGAGAGCGTAGAAGCCACCGACCCCACCCTTCACCCGCGCGCCGAGGCGCCGGGCGGAGGAACGGATGCCGACGATCGCGTCGTCCTCGATGTCCTGAATCGCGTAGATCGTATCATAGCCGATGCACCACACGATCGAGCCGAGGTAGAGCGCCGCCAGCGCCTCCAGATGATCGCTGCGGATCTCGATCCAGCCGACCAGCGCCCCCCACGTGAAAACCATGCCCAGCCACGCCTGCGGCCACCACGTAATGCGCTTCATGAACGGATAGGCGGCGACGAGGCCGACGCTGCCCAGAGCCACCAGCTGCGCGGGCGGGCGCAGCTGGAACAGCACGACCAGCCCGACGGCGCATAGCATCAGCAGCCAGGTCCAGGCCGCGCCCTTGCTGACGCGGCCGCTCGCGACCGGGCGCTGCGCGGTGCGGGCGACGCGGCGGTCGAGGTCGGCATCGACGATGTCGTTGAGCACGCAGCCCGCGCCGCGCATCGCGATCGAGCCGAGCAGCAGCCAGGCGATCAGGCTCCAGCGGCTTTCGCCACCTGCCAGTAGAACGCCCCAGACGCAGGGCCAGAACAGCAGCCACCAGCCGATCGGCCGGTCGAATCGCGCCAGCATCGCGAAGTCGCGAAACGGCTGCGGCAGCATCGACACGAGCCCGCGATGCTGGCTGTCAGGGACGAGCGAAGGTTCGAGCATCGCGCGATGAGTAGTGCATCGCGCGCGTCCTGTCATGCCCGAACGTGACTGGTGAACACAGCTTGCCCACCGTTGCATCCTCTCCGCCAAGGCGCGAAAAGGGCCTTTCAGCCCGAGGAACCCGTTGAAGATGCCTGCAACCCCCGCCTGGCCGCCCCGCTCCGCGCCGCGTCTGTTCGTCCCCGGACCGCTCGTCGAAGGCGGGCAGATCGCGCTGGAAGGCCAGCAGGCGCACTATCTCGGCAAGGTCATGCGAATCGCTCCCGGCGATGCGGTGATCGCCTGCGATGATGCCACCGGCGAATGGGCCTGCGAGGTGGTTTCCGCCGGAAAGCGCGACGTCGTGCTCTCGGTCCGCATGAAGCTGCGCGAGCGCGAGGACGTGCCGGACTTCGTGCTCTGCGCCGCGCTGCTCAAGAAGCCGAACTTCGATCTGGTGCTGGAAAAGGCCACCGAACTGGGGGTCGCCGCCGTACAGCCGGTCGTCACCCGGCGCTGCGTGGCCGACAAACTCAACCCCGAACGCGCGCTCACCATCGTCACCGAGGCGGCCGAGCAATGCGCCCGCACCGCCCTGCCCCGCGTCGAGGAACCGGCCCGGCTCGATGCCCTGCTGCGCGACTGGCCCGAGGACCGCGCTCTGTTCTTCGCCGACGAACAGGGCGGCGCCCCCGCAGCCGCCGCCTTCGCCGCGCACAAAGGCCCGGCCGCGCTCCTCGTCGGCCCCGAAGGCGGCTTCGACGATACCGAGCGCGATCTCGTCCGCGCCCATCCCCAGGCGCGCGCGATCACTCTGGGGCCGCGCATTCTGCGGGCCGAAACCGCCTGCATTTCCGCCATCGGGCTATGGATGGCGGTGTCCGGAGATTGGACATGACAGGAATGTTAGACTGACCGGTACAAAAAGTTCTGGCGCGGCGCCGAAGGGCACACTAATTCCGCGCCCATGAGCACTCGTGAGGTTTCGGATCGCGAAGATCCGGTTATCGAAAACCTGTCCCAACTCGCCGAGCCGATGGCCGCAGGCGAAAAGCCGCGCGAGGCGTGGCGCATCGGCACCGAGCACGAGAAATTCGTCTACGACACCGCCGACCACCACGCGCCTTCGTACACCGAAAAGGGCGGCATCCGCGACCTGCTGGGCGAACTGACCCAGTTCGGCTGGACGCCGATCGAGGAAGGCGGAAACGTCATCGCACTCAAGGGCGCGGACGGCAACGTCAGCCTCGAACCGGCGGGCCAACTGGAACTGTCAGGCGCACCGCTCGAAAACCTGCACCAGACCTGCGCCGAGACCGGTCGCCACCTCTCCGAAGTGAAGCAGGTCGGCGAAAAGCTGGGCAAGGCCTACCTCGGCCTCGGCATGTGGCCCGACAAGACGCGCGAAGAACTGCCGATCATGCCCAAGGGGCGCTACGGCATCATGCTGAACCACATGCCGCACGTGGGCTCGATGGGCCTCGACATGATGTTGCGGACCTGCACCATCCAGGTGAACCTCGACTATTCGAGCGAAGCCGACATGGTGCAGAAGTTCCGCACTTCGCTGGCCCTCCAGCCGCTGGCGACGGCGCTGTTCGCGAACTCGCCCTTCACCGAGGGCAAACCCAACGGCTACCTCTCGTACCGCAGCCATATCTGGTCGGACACCGATCCGCACCGCACCGGCATGCTGCCCTTCGTGTTCGAGGACGGCTTCGGCTACGAACGCTATGTCGAGTACATGCTGGACGTGCCGATGTACTTCGTGTTCCGCGACGGCAAGTACATCGACGCCGCCGGCCTCTCCTTCCGCGACTTCCTCAAGGGCGAGCTTTCGGTGCTCCCCGGCGAGAAGCCGCGCCTGTCGGACTGGCAGGACCACCTGTCCACCGCCTTCCCGGAAGTGCGCCTGAAGTCCTTCCTCGAAATGCGCGGCGCCGACGGCGGGCCGTGGGGCCGCATCTGCGCCCTGCCCGCGCTGTGGGTCGGCCTGCTCTACGATCAGGGCGCGCTCGATGCGGCCTGGGACTTGGTCAAGGGCTGGGACATGGAAGGCCGCGAAGCCCTGCGCTCGGCCGCGCCGAAGCTGGGCCTCGATGCACCGATCCCGGGCGGCGGCACCCTGCGCGACATCGCAGGCGAAGTGGTCGACATAGCCCGCTCGGGCCTTGCCGCGCGTGGCCGCCTGAACTCGGCGGGCGACAACGAGACGGGCTATCTCGAACCGCTGGCCGAGATCGTGAAGACCGGCAAGGTTCCGGCCGAGCGGCTGCTCGACCTGTATAATGGCGAATGGGGCGGGGATCTTTCCAAGGTTTACGCGCTCAAGACGTTTTAAGGCAGGAAATGCAGGGGTTTACCACCCCTGCACGCCGTATACCGTCGAGGGCACGCGCGCAGCCTCGCCATGCAAGACGTTGAGCCGGGAGACAGATAAAGCCTGCGGCGCCATCTTGCCTAAGGCGGCTGCACGCACAACGACGACAGTTCGGGGGTCTGGGGCGATGGCCCCAGAACTTACTTGAACTTCAACTTCTGCCCGACCTTCGCCAAAGTCCGGGTGATGAACGCATTCTCCCCCATCCAGTCGTAATATTCCCGATACTTAGGGTCTTCCGCCAGCAGGTGCGCTTCCTCAGTCCGAGCGCGCCAATAATAGATGCCGCTCACCACGCCCAGCAGCACGGTGTTGCGGATCGCGTCGGTCCATGATCCGTTCGTCACGAGGAACGGCAGCGTCGAAGTCCACCAGAACAGGTTCTTCGACAGGTAGGCCGGGTGGCGCGTGAAGCGGTAGGGGCCGTTCGTCAGCACGCCGCGATAAGTCAGGTTAGAAAAGCGCAGGCCGAAGGCGAAGGTCGCCCAGGCGTAGATCGCGGTCAGCACGACCATCATCGCCGCCCAGCCCCACAGGAGGACGTCGTAAGCCGCCATCCAGTGCGCCCAGCCGCCGGTGTTGACTTCGTAACCGAGGACGTCGGCGTTACCCATCGTGCCCCACACGAAGGGCGGGTAGCACATCAGTGCGGCTACCCAGCCCGCCAGCAAAGGGTTGCCGCTGCGGATGTGGGCGTCGAGCGGGCGGAAGGTGAAGAGGTAGCCGACTGTGCCGATCTGCACGTCTACGAGGAACAGCCCTTCGATCAGCAGAGAGCCCAAGTCCACGAGTTTGTGTGCGATTGCGCCGAAATCCGCCTCTACCACGCGGGCGAAGCCGCCGGGCAGGATCGAGATCATGAAGGCTCCGAAGAAGCCCTTGATCGCCCAGGCGCGCCAGTGCTTCTTCACCTCTTCGGCGCTCCATGGCTCGCGGCCGATCAGCATCGCGCCGAAGTGCCAGGAGGCGTCGCGCGGCTCGACCATGACCCGGTCGAGCCAGAGGACATAGGGCACCGAGAGGACGAACAAGGGTGCCACAACGGCACTCAACACGTCCATAGCGAACAGATACTGCCCCTCCCAGTACCATCGGCACAGGAAGTAGAAGCAGCCTATCAGCGCCCATGTGATCCACAGCCCGGTCAGCTTGGTGATCGAGATGTCGAGCGTTTCGGAGAGCGGGCGACGCTGCGACCAGTCGATGCCGGTGGAGGGGCGCAAGTGCACCTTGTCGACCAGCAGCGACCATGCGGTCATGGCGACGCCGGTGAAGGCCAGCGTGGCGAGCGAGGCGTAAGGGCCGCTCATCGGCTCGCGCGGGGCCTGCAGGCCGAGCAGATCGACGACCGAGCCCCAGTTGCGGCAGAACAGGATCCACAGGACCAGCGCGACGAGGCCGGAGAGGCCCACGCCTGCGGAAACGTCGCTGGCCGGGCGGCGGGTGGATGCGGTGCTCATGGCCGCAGGGCGTAGAGGGAATTGGTTAAGGGGGCGCAAATCTCATGCGATCTGCGCCCCGCCTGATTCAACGGAAGGCGGTGATACGGCCCGAATCGTCGAGGACGTAGAGCGTCTGGTTCGCCACGACAGGCGCCAGCGAAATCGGATCGCTCAGTTCGGTGAATGGCGTCATCGTGCCGCTCGACGGATCGATGGTGGCCACGAGCCCGCGCGAGTTGCCGACCCACAGCTTGCTGCCCGCCAGCACCGGACCGACCCAGAAGATCGGATTCTTGCGCTTCTTGGCGTTCTTGTACCGCTGCAGTTCGGTCAGCCAGCGGACCTTGCCGGTGCCGCGCGCGATGGCGAGGATTTCGGCGTGGTCGTCCAGCGTGAAGACCCAGTCACCCGCGACTGACGGGGTCGAGATGCCCGCGAGGTTGAGTTCCCAGATGCGCTGCCCGGTGACCAGTTCGTAAGCGGCCATGCGCCCGCCCTGACCCAGAGCATAGACGCGGCCACGATCGATGATCGGGTCGGCATCGACGTCGGTGAGGCTACCCACTTCGGTCGAGATCGAGGTGCGCGAAAGCGCGTCCGACCAGACCTGACGGCCGTTCTCGTAACGGTATGCCACCAGTTCGCCTGACGAGTAGCCCGCGATCACCGTGCCCTGCCCAAGCGCGGGCGAGGCGACGCCGAACACGCCCGACTGGGTCAGCGAGGCGGATTCCTGCCAGATGGTAGCGCCGTCCGCCGCGTTGAGGACGACGATCTGGTTGTCCTGCGTCATCACGAAGATCTGGTTGAACCCGACCGTCGGCGAACCGCGCAGCGGGCCGGCGGGCTTCTTGGTCCAGAGCTGGCTGCCGTCGGCGGCGTTGAGCGCCGCGACTTCGCCAAGACCGGTGGTGACGTAGAGCTTGTCGCCGTCGAAAGTGACGCCGCCGCCGAAGACCGACTTCGCGTTACTGCCGCTGACCGAGAAGCTCTTGGTCCACAGCTTCGCGCCGCTCTGGGCGTCGAAGGCGTGGACCGTGCCTTCGGTATCCATCGCGTAGAGCTTGCCGCCGCCGATGACCGGGGCCGCCGCGAGGCGCGCGCGGGGGCTCGAACCGGCGATCTGCGCCGTCCACACCTTGGTCGGGTTATCCGCCAGCGCGAGGTGGCCGTAAGCCTTGTTCGGGGTGTTGCCGCCCTGTGCCCAGGTCGCGTTGACTTCGGCCGGGGGCAGGATCACCGAGACTGCGCCGAGCGTGGTATCGACCTTGGCACCGCTTTCGATGCGCGACAGGATCGGCACACGGTTGCCCACGGTCGGGGTCTTGGCCGGGCCTTTGCCGCCGCCGAACATCTTGCAGCCGGACAGGCCCGCGACGAGTGCGAGGGCGATCAGCGGCACGACCTTCTTCGCGCGCGAAGACGACGTGTTGCGGGCTGCGTTCATGCGAATGTCCTCACGTGTCATGTTCTCAGTTCGCCACTTCGGCGGGCTGGACGATCTTGGCGATCGGCTTGTCGAGCGGCTCGCCCTTTTCGTTCACCACGTCGTCCACGGCATCGACGCCGAGCACGGCGGCAAGCTGGCGGGCGCGGCTGCGCAGGCCGTCCTCGACGCTTTCGTCCTTGGCGATCGCGGCGAACAGCGGACCGGCCTGGTCCTGCCTGTTCTGCTTCAGGTAGGCCATGCCGACGAGTTCGCCCGCGGGACCGAACCACGGATTGCCGGGCGCGGCCATCGGCTTGAGGCGGCTGACGACGTCCTCGGGCTTCATCGCGTCGAAGTCGGCGCCGACTTCCCGCACGGAGGCGAGGTCGCGCAGCACCTGCGGTGCCTTGCCGTCGGCCGAAATCTCACGATAGAGCTTGAGCGCATCGGCCTTCTTCTCCTGACGCAGCGCGATCCCCGCGAGCATCAGGCGGGCCGACACGACTGTCGCGTCCGAAGAATCGGCGCCGGCGATCGGCGCCAGCTTGGCCTTGGCGGCGTCGAGATTCTCCGACTGCAGGGCGTCGAGCGCCTGTACGTAAGCCTCCGAACGCGCCTCGCGCTCCTGGGTCTGGCGGTGCTGCCAGTAGATCCAGCCCGCGAAGGCAAGCAGGGCGATGATGATGACGGCGATCAGCGGCTTGCCGTAGCGGCTCATGAAGCCTTCGAGCTGGTCCTGGCGCACGGCGTCGTCGACTTCACGCAGGAAAACGTCCTGCTGGGCGGCGTTACGCGCTGCGGCGGCGGAATTGGTGTCGGGGGGCAGAGCCAAGATAGGGCGCTTTCTAGCGAAAAACGGGACGGTTGCGGGGCTGTTTAGCGGATGGGTGGGGCTTTTCAACGGGGATGTCGGTGCCCGTCCCGCGGTGAAGCGCCGCTGAATGAGCGCGGCGTCACGGAAAGTCGCTTTTGCCCATCGCTGCGCCATAGGTCGAGGCATAACTGCGAATCATCGAGTTTTCATCGTATTTGGCCTGCGCCAGCATACGATTGGCCGCGCCGATGCGCGCGCGCAGCCCGTCATCCACCGCGAGTTCCGCCAAAGCCCGGCCGAGCGCGGCGTCGTCTCCGGGCGGGGTGATGAAGCTGCGGTTTTCCGCCGGCACCATCGCCGCCACGTCCCCCACCGCGGGCGAGGCGACCGCGAGCCCGGCCGCCATCGCCTCCAGAATGGAGATGGGAAACTGCTCGCTGTCGGAGGACAGCGCGAAGAGATCGAACAGCCCCACCGCGCGCGAGGGATCGGGGACGAAGCCCGGCAGATGCACCCTGTCGGCCACGCCGGATTCCCGCGCTTGCTGCGCGATTCTTTCGCGGTCCGGCCCTTCACCGAGGATCACCAGCTGCCATTCGGGCGGCAGCGTGGCGAAAGCACGGACCAGCCGGGGCAGGTTCTTGACCGCGCGCAGGCCCGCCAGAGTGCCGACCCACTTCGCGCCAGCAGGCTTGGGCAGCCCCGGAATCGCATCGGGCAGGGGCGGCGCGAGGTAAGCGGCGGTGCGGATGCCGTTGATGATCAGCTTCACGCGCGGGCGCGGCTGCGCCCAGTCGCCGAGCGCGATTTCCTCCAGCCGCTGCGAAGGCACCACCAGCGCCGAAGCCCGCGCCAGCGCCACGCGGCGAAACCAGTTGCGCGAGGGCTTGAGGCCACCAGCCTCGTCCTCGTTGAAGCCGTCCTCGTGATGGACCAGCGGCAGCAGGCCCAGCACGCCGCCCCAGACCCGGTGCGCCAGCACCGCGTCCATCGCCCCCCAGTTGTACGTGAGGACGAGGTCGAAATGCTTCATGGCGCGGGCGATGCGCAGCAGGCGAAGCGGTGCCGGGCGGCCCTGCAGGCTGGGAAAATCACTCGGAAAATCGACCGTGAGCGCCGGGTCGAGTGCGACTTTCGCCCCATATGCGCCCGGCTGCGCGGAGACGATGGTATGCGCGACGCCCGGGCCGAAGACGTTCATCAGCCTTGCCGCGCGCAGTTCCTTGCCGCCTGCCGCGAAGCTCGAATGGAGGTGGAGGAGGCGCAAGGCCGGTCTCTGGCTCAGGCCGCTCTGGCCAGCAGCCGCTCGATCGCGGCAACCGATTCGGGCTCGTCGAGCGTCGGGGCGTGGCCGACGTGGGGCAAGGTCAGCCCCTCTGCATTCGGCGAGCGGCGCAGCATGTCGTCCAGCGTCTGGGCAGAGAGCAGGTCGGACAGTCCACCGCGCACCACCAGCACCGGCACTTGCGCCAGCGCGTCCCACACCGCCCACAAGTCCGGCTGGGCATTGACGTCGAGCGCGAGGAAGGGCTCGGCGATCTTCATGTCGTAGTCGAAGACGATGCGCCCGTTGCCGCCGACCGTCATCAGCCGCTTGGCCATGCCGATCCAGAAATCCAGCGGCTGTCCGGGATGCGCGGCGCCCTGCACTTCCTCCAGTCCGCGCGCGGCGTGGACCCAGGTGGGCCAGGTGCGTCCCTGCCCGACATAGTCCTTGATCCGCGCAAGGCCCGCCGGCTTCAGCCACGGGCCGACGTCGTTGACCACGGCAGCGGCGATCCGGTCGGGGATAATGCTCGCCAGCCCCATCGCCATCAGTCCGCCCAGCGAGGTGCCGATGACCACGAAGCGCTCAAGCCCCTCCTGCTCAATCAGGGCGAGGACGTCCTCGCCGTACTGGACCGGCGTGTAGGTAGCCGAATCCTTCGCATATTCGCTGTCGCCCCGGCCGCGCAGGTCAGGGCAGATCACGCGCCGTCCCCTAATGGGATTGGCAGCGAGGCGCGGGGCCAGCACGTCGAAGTCGCGCGCGTTGCGGGTCAGGCCATGGAGGCACAGCACCGGCAGGCCGGTTTCACCCTCTGCGGGACCGGGATAATCGCGGAAATGGAGCTTGAGACCGTCGCGGCTCGACCAGAAGCGATCTTCGAAAACCTTCATGCGCGGGCGGCGACCTCATCAGATTCAACAAAATACCCGGCTTGCTAGCGGGCCGGGCGGTCCCCACTATCGCCCGATGCCAAGCGATCCGCAACCCGCGCCCTATCTTCCCGATCCGCGAATCGAAACGATCGCCCAATGGATCGGCGACCCGGTCCATGCCGCCGCGTTCCCCCGCCATCAATTGCGCTGGCGCAATGACCGCTGGGCAGCCGCGGTGGGCCTCGACGGTTTCGACGAGGCGCGCTGGACCGCGCATTTCGGGCAGTTCCAGCCGCTTCCCGGCAATCTGCCGCAGCCGCTGGCGCTGCGCTATCACGGCCACCAGTTCCGCAACTACAACCCCGACCTCGGCGACGGACGCGGCTTCCTCTTCGCGCAGATGCGCGATGGAGCGGGCCGTTTGCTCGACCTCGGCACCAAGGGTTCGGGCCAGACGCCATGGAGCCGCGACGGCGACGGCAGGCTGACCCTGAAGGGCGCGGTGCGCGAAATCCTTGCCACCGAGATGCTGGAAACGCTGGGCGTGAACACCAGCAAGACCTTTTCCGTCGTCGAGACCGGCGAGGAACTGTGGCGCGGCGACGAGCCCTCCCCCACCCGCTCGGCCGTGCTGGTGCGCCTGTCGCACGGGCACATCCGCATCGGCAGCTTCCAGCGCCTTTACGTGCTGGAGGAGACCGCGCATCTGGCGGCACTGGTCGACTACAGCCTCGAAACCTACCCCGGCAGCCTGCCACCCGAGGACGCTCCGGGCCGCGACGAACCGGCGGTGATCCTGCTTCACCAGGTCGTCGAGCGGCTTGCCGACCTTGCCGCCGCGTGGATGGTGGCGGGCTTCGTCCACGGCGTGCTCAACACCGACAACATGAACATCTCGGGCGAGAGCTTCGACTATGGCCCGTGGCGCTGGACGCCGCGCTGGGACCCGCGTTTCACGGCCGCCTACTTCGACCGCACCGGCCTCTACGCCTTCGGCCGCCAGCCCGAGGCGCTGCTCTGGAACTGCCAGCAACTCGCCATCGCCCTGCGCCCGCTGGCCGAGACCGCGCCGCTGGTCGCCGCGCTCGAGCGGTTCGGGCCGCTCTACCAGCAGGCGCTGTGCCGCCGCTTCACCTGGCGCCTCGGCATCGAATCGCGGGGGGTGGAGGCCGACACGGCGCTGGTTCAGGCCGCCGAGCGCAGCATGGTCGAGAGCGGCCTTCCCCCTGAGCAGTTCTTCTTCCTCCACCGCGGTGGCCGCAATGCCGGTGCCGACGACTTCGGCGCGCTGCTGTCCGGCTACGCTCCCGCCGCCACGACGGACGACCCGTTCTGGCAGGAAAGCGCCCCTCCCGGCGTCCTCATCGACGAGGTCGAACGCATCTGGGCCGCGATCGACACGCATGACGACTGGAGCGAACTGGACGCCAAAGTCGCGCAGATTCGCAGGCTGGGCGAACAACTTGGGAAGGCACCGTTTACTCCCCAATGATTTACGCCACGGTAGGAATACCTGTGCGATTGGGATGAAATGTCGAACCCTATAAGCTAACGGGTCATTAGCCGTATTTCTGCAGCCGCACCGCGTTGGGACCAGATGATTTCGTGACCGCACAACTCCAGAGGGCCGATAGCCGGCCCGATACCAGGGCGGAGATCGTCTCCCACGAACCTGCCACCGGGGCGGAAGTCTGGCGCGGCCCGGTTGCCGACGTGGACGAAACGGTCGCGCGTGCGCGGCGCGCGTGGCCCTCGTGGGCGGCCCAACCGCTCTCCACCCGCATGGAACTGCTGCGGCGATTCGCCAACGAAGTGCGCAAGGATGCCGAGGCGCTCGCCACCTGCATCGCCCGCGAAGTCGGCAAGCCCTTGTGGGAAGCCCGCGCCGAGGTCGATTCGGTGATCGCCAAGGTTGAAGTCTCGATCCGCTCCTACGCCGAGCGGACGGCCCAGCGCCGCCTCGATTCGGCGCTGCAGGGGGCGATGGCGGTGCGCCACAAGCCGCATGGCGTGCTGGTGGTGCTCAGCCCCTTCAACTACCCCGCGCACCTTGCCAACGCGCATATCGTGCCCGCCCTGATCGCGGGCAACGCGGTGATCTTCAAGCCGAGCGAACGCGCACCCGCGACCGGCGAGATGCTGACCCGCTGCTTCCACCGCGCGGGCGTTCCGGCCGCCGCCGTCCAGTTCGCGCCCGGCGGCCCGGCCGAAGGCGCGGCTTACGTGGCGCACGAGGGGATCGACGGCGTCCTGTTCACCGGATCTGCCGCCAACGGGATCGCCATCAACCGCAGGCTGGCGGCCCGGCCGGACCGCATGGTCGCGCTGGAGATGGGCGGCAACAACGCGATGGTCGTGTGGGACACGCCCAAGCTGACCGACGCCGCCGCGATCGTCGTCCAGTCCGCCTTCGCCACCAGCGGCCAGCGCTGCACCGCCGCGCGCCGCCTGATCGTGAAGGACACGATGTACGACGCGCTGATGGCCGAGGTGAAGGCGCTCGCCGACCGCCTGATCGTCGGCGCGCCCTTCGACGAGCCCGCGCCCTTCATGGGACCGGTGATCGACAATGCCGCCGCCGACGGGTTGACCGAGAGCTTCCTCTACCTGCTCAGCCACGGCGGCCGCGCGATCAAGCACCTCGTCCGCACGCACGAGACCGCGCCCTTCCTCAGCCCCGCGATCATCGACGTGACCGCGATGGCCGAGCGCCCCGACGTCGAGCTGTTCGGGCCGATCCTGCAGGTGGTCCGGGTGTCGGACTTCGATCAGGCGATCGCACAGGCCAATGCCTCGCGCTATGGCCTCGCCGCATCGCTGGTGGGGGGCACGCCGCAGGAGTACAACCGCTTCTGGGCCAACGTGCGCGCCGGAATCGTCAACTGGAACCGGCCTACGATCGGCCCCAGCCATGCGGCGCCGATGGGCGGCGTGGGGCTTTCGGGCAATCACCGGCCGACCGGGTTCTATGCGGCGGATTACTGCGCCTATCCGGTCGCTTCGGGCGAGATGGAGCAACCGCGCGCGGTGATCGGCGGGGGTTTGCGG
>NZ_BAAILP010000018.1:0-4197 GCF_054589055.1 Novosphingobium sp. 11B
TTGCTTCGCTACGCTCGCAATGACGAAGGGTGGGGCAATCGCTCTGGCAGTAACAGGCCAGCGGTCCCAGCCTTCGCTGGGATGACGGGGTTGCGCCTTGCCGATACGAAAAAGGCCGGACTTTCGCCCGGCCCTTCTCGTTACGCTCCAGCGCAAAGATCAACCGCCCACGGCAGTCTGCGCGTCACGCCCGTCGCCTTCCGGCGCGGCGAGGATCGCGCGGGTCAGCTGACCCTTGGCGACCGTGTAGGTCTGCGGATCCCCCACCGTCGAGCGGATCGACGGCTCGGCGGTGCCGGCCAGGCTGAGCGCCGACTTCTCGATGTCGCTGCGGGCCTGCGGGCCGCCGAACAGCGCATCGAGCGTCTGCTGCTGCACCGAATCGTCGGTCGGGCGAGGCTGGCCCTGCTTCGGCGGGCTCAGCGAGAAGTCGGGCGGCACCACCAGCGGGGTCTGGCGCTGCACGGCGAACTCGTCGGGGCGAGCACGGTTGAACAGGCCGGTGCTGCCGCAAGCGGACAGCATGACCGCGCCCGTCGCGACGAGGAGGAGGGCAGCGGTTTTCTTCATGCGCATCAAATTCAACTCGCGTTTAATCTGCAATCGGGGCGGGTTGCGCCTCTGTCTCGGGCTTGTCGCGCGAAAACAGGGAACGGGCAAGGATAATCAGGACGCCGATGGTGATGGCGGCATCCGCAAGATTGAAGATCAGGAAGGGCCGCCATGCTCCGAAATGCAGGTCGGCATAGTCGATGACATAGCCGACGCCGAAACGGTCGCGGATGTTTCCGGCCGCCCCGCCCAGCACCATGCCGAGCGCCGCGATCTCCGGCAGCTTGCGCTCGCGCAGCAGCCAGACGAACACGAAGGCCGCAATCGCGCCGGTCATGGCGACCAGCGCCCAGCGGCCCTCGGGCGAACCCGCAGTGAACAGGCCCAGCGAGACACCGAAGTTCTGCGTCCACGTCAGGTTGAAGAACGGCAAGACATAGACCTGCCCGATCCGGTCGAGATCGATGCCTTCGGTGATCCAGCCCTTGATGCCCTGGTCGATCGCATAGACGATCACGGCGACCAGCAGGCCGATCGCGCGCTTCATCCAGGGGTTCATTCCACCGGCTCCACGACGTCGTCGCAGCGGTCGCACAGCGCGCCGTCCTCGGTCACTTCCGGGAGATGGCGCCAGCAGCGGCCGCACTTGTGATGCTCGGTTTTAGTCACGATCAGCTCATCGCCGTACTTGACTGCACTGGTGATGAACAATTCAGGCAAGAAGGCTGCGGCATCCGAGAATGGAGCCGTAACTTCCACTTCCAAGCTGGAACCAACGATCTTTTCGCGGCGAAGCGGCTCGATTTTCTCGGTAACCTCGCGGCGCAGCTGCCGGAGCGTATCCCAACGAACAATCGGCTCGTTGTTTTCAAACAGCCAAATCTCGCCGTCAGGGCCGGTCGTCTCGACAGCCGGAACTTCCGGCCATTCGAGCAGGTGAACGCTGTCGCCGTCCGGATAGCGCGATCCCCAGGTCTCCTCGGCGGTGAACACGATCACCGGCGCGGCGTAGCGGATCAGCGCGTGGAACAGCGTGTCCAGCACCGTGCGGTAGGCGCGGCGCTTGGGGTCCGCCGGCGCGTCGCAGTAGAGGCAGTCCTTGCGGATATCGAAGAAGAACGCCGAGAGGTCCTCGTTGCAGAAATCGAGCAGCGACCGGACGTAGGTGTTGAAGTCGAAGGCATCGATCGCCCCGCGCAGCGTCGCGTCCAGCTTGCCCAGCAGCGCAAGCACGTAGCGCTCCAGTTCGGGCATCTCCGACACGGGAAGGCGCTCGGCCTCGTCGAAGCCGTCCAGTGCACCCAGCAGGTAGCGCAGGGTGTTGCGCAGCTTGCGGTACTGGTCGGCGACGCCCTTGAGGATTTCGTCGCCGATGCGGTGGTCCTCGGTGAAATCCACCGAGAGCGCCCAGAGACGGATGATGTCGGCGCCGTTGGTCTCCATGACCTTCAGCGGGCTGATCGTGTTGCCCAGCGACTTGGACATCTTCATACCCTTGGCGTCCATCGTGAAGCCATGGGTCAGCACCGCCTTGTACGGCGCATGGCCGCGCGTGGCGCAGCTTTCCAGCAGCGAGGACTGGAACCAGCCGCGATGCTGGTCGGAGCCTTCGAGATAGAGGTCCGCCTGCGGGCCGGTATAGCCTTCGGGGCGCAGCAGATCGGGCCAACGGCCTGATTCCAGAACGAAAGCGTGCGTGGAGCCGGAATCGAACCAGACGTCGAGAATGTCGGCGACGCGCTCGTAATCGTCGGCGTTGTAGCCGTTGCCGAGCAGGTCCTGCGCGGCTTCGTCCGACCAGCCATCGACGCCCTTCGCCAGGATCGCGGCGCGGATACGCTCGTTGACGGCGGGATCGACGAGGTATTCGCCGGTCTTGCGGTGCACGAACAGCGTGATCGGCACGCCCCAGGCGCGCTGGCGCGAGAGCACCCAGTCCGGGCGCCCCTCGACCATCGCGCCGATGCGGTTGCGGCCCTTGTCGGGAACGAAGCGGGTTTCGGCGATGGCCTGCAGCGCCGCCTGACGAAGCGTCGGCGCGTCCATCAGGTTTTCCTCGGCGGGATCGATCGCCCCGCCCTCGTTCTCCCAGCGCTTGTCGGCCGGGGTTTTGGGCGAAATATGCGTCATCGCCTTGTCCATCGGCACGAACCACTGCGGGGTGCAGCGGTAGATCACCTTGGCCTTGGAACGCCACGAGTGCGGGTAGGAATGCTTGTAGTCCGCCGAAGCCGCCAGCAGGCCGCCCGCTTCGCGCAGGTCAGAGCAGATCGGGCCGTCGGGGGCGTTGAACTTCGGATTGATGACCGAGCCCTGCCCGGCCAGCCACAGCCAGTCCTCGCGGTACTTGCCGTCGGCCTCGACCACGAACTTGGGGTTGATGCCGTTGGCCTTGCACAGATCGAAGTCGTCCTCGCCATGGTCGGGCGCCATGTGGACGAGGCCGGTGCCGCTCTCGGTGGTGACGAAATCACCCGCCAGCAGCGGACGCGGCTCGGCGAAGAAGCCGCCGAGCGCGTGCATCGGGTGACGCGCGATGGTGCCGGCGAGGTCGGAGCCTTGATAGTTGCCGAGTGCGTATTCGTTCAGATCTGTGGGAGAACCACCCGGCCCTTGATTGGCGATCGGGCCAAGGCCGGTCCGCCGGAAGAAACTTTCCAGAAGATCGGCCGCCACCAAGAAGCGCCTTCCGTCGGCCGCTCTATAGTGGTGGTAAGTGACCTCCGGCCCATAAGCCAAAGCCTGGTTCACCGGGATCGTCCAGGGCGTCGTCGTCCAGATCACCGCATAGGCGCCGACCAGTTCGGGCACGGCCGACTCAACGATCTCGAACGCCACGTCGATCTGGGTCGAGGTGATGTCCTCGTACTCCACCTCGGCTTCGGCGAGGGCGGTCTTCTCCACCGGCGACCACATTACCGGCTTGGCGCCGCGATAGAGCATGCCGTTCTCGGCGAACTTGAGCAGTTCGCCGACGATGGTGGCCTCGGCCTGGAAGTCCATCGTCAGGTACGGGTTGTCCCAATCGCCGTTGATGCCGAGGCGCTTGAGCTGCTCGCGCTGCACGTTCACCCAGTTCTGGGCATAGGCGCGGCATTCGGCGCGGAATTCCTCCGCCGGAACCTCGTCCTTGTTCTTCTTCTTCTTGCGGTACTCTTCCTCGACCTTCCACTCGATCGGCAGGCCGTGACAGTCCCAGCCGGGAACATAAGGCGCGTCCTTGCCCAGCAGGGTCTGGGTGCGGACGACCATATCCTTGAGGATGTGGTTCAGCGCGTGGCCGATGTGCATGTCGCCGTTTGCATAGGGCGGGCCGTCATGCAGCACGAACTTGTCGCGGCCGCGGCGGGCGTCACGGGTCTTCTCGTAAATCTTTTCCGACTGCCAGCGCGCAAGAATGCCCGGCTCCTTCTGGGGGAGTCCGGCCTTCATCGGGAAATCGGTCTTCGGCAGGAAGACGGTGCTACGATAGTCGCGCTGTTCGGTCATGATCGCGGGGCACTAGAACAAATGCGCGATCGTTGGAAGTAGGCGTCGTCCCGGACTTGATCCGGGACCGCTGGCCATGAACAGCCGACCTCACGGGCGCGGCACCCCGCGCGACAACGCTCGCCTAAAGACCGCCAGCGGTCCCGGATCAAGTCC
>NZ_BAAILP010000019.1:0-21542 GCF_054589055.1 Novosphingobium sp. 11B
GCCCGTGGCTTTTTCTGTCCCGGAGAAGGGATGGCTTAGACACCCAATTTCCTACTTCAGAACAGAACCTTACGCTACTCCCGCCAACCCTCCTGACCGCCCCGGTGAATAGGAGAGGCTAGCAGTCCAAGGAACACGGCTGCGGCAGACATCTCGAAAGTAAGCGCAAGGCCCACCATGGACACAAGCATGCCCATGTGCCCGATCACCAGAATCTGGCGGGAAGAGCATCGTGCAGCAAAAAGCATCCACAGTGGCAGAGACAGGCTTTGCCCCAGCGTAACGCCCGTCAGCGCCCATCCCGACCATGCCGCGTCGTCGAAGGCAGCGACACCCAGGAACGGCAGCGCGCGGGTGAAGAAGGGGATAAGTGCGCTCTGGATGGCAATAACCCCAAGCGCCTGTCGGTAGGATGCGTTCGACAGCATTCTTTTCACCAGCACCGGGATAGGAGTAGCCGCCGCCATGGCCGACGACGCGACAGGCAGATGAAGCGTGGCCCTGCGGGCAATGAGCAGTGTGGCGAAATACACTGCGGCCCCCACAAGGCCGAAGGCAATGAAAGCATTATGTTGCTCGCCCATGTCGCGGGTGCACAGGACTTGCGTGAGTGCCAGCCCGACGCAGCCAGCGCCCAGGGCGCTGAAGATGAGGCGCAGCGCCGACACCGCGCTGCCTTTCCGCGCGCTCGATGCGACGCGGACCAGCAGGGTGTTGTGCCCAACGTCGCACAGCGTGTACCCGATCCTGCCGGCGATCACCGCGATCACCGTCAGGGGCATGCCGCCGAAGACCGGCGCTGCGAAGATCAGCGCGAAGGATACGGCACACAGCGGCGCGCCGACGCGTATGAGGTTCGCCAGGCCGGCCTGGCGCCCGGTCCGGTCGGTGCGGTAGGCGATGGCGAGATCGGCCAGCCCGTCCCAGACCATCAGGCCCGTGAGCAGGATTCCAGCGCTCGCCAGCTCCATGCCCGCCTGCGAAACCAGGAAATACAGCAGGACGCTCTCGAAGGCGGTCCACACGAAGCTCTTGCCGAGATTGCCCGCGCTGTAGCCCAGCATCGTGCGGAAGCTCGATGGGCGTACTGCGGGGCTGGCGGGAGATGGGGGGGCGCGGCGCGCGATCATGACGGTGGCCCCTAGATCGTGGATCTTTCATTTTTTTGACGCAGTGAAAATATATCAGCGCATCCATGCCTCTCCTCACCCGCCCCCGACTCCTGCTCAGCGATGCCCAGCGCCGGGTGGTCCAGCACTTGCGCATTCATGGCCCGACCGCCCGCGTCTATCTGGCCCAGGCGCTGGACATCAACGCGGCGACGCTGACGCGGCTGACCCAGCAGCTCGCGGCGATGGGGCTGATTGAGGAGAACGGCGCCAGTCCGGTAAGCGTGCGGGGGCGGCCGACCATCCCCGTCGCCATCAGCGGCCATGGCGGTTGGTCGGTGGGCGCGACGCTGCATCCCGGCTGGCTGGAACTGATCGTCATCGACTTTCGCGGCGACGTGCTGTTCGCCGATTCGCAGCCGTTCGTTGAGACCGATCCCCGGGCCTTCGCGCGCACGCTGGACGAGCGGCTGCGCGCGCTGGCGGCCGAGCGCGGTTTCATGCGCGGCCGCTTCCTGGGGCTGGGAGTGGCGGTCGCGGGCTATGCGCTCAATGGCGATCGCAACCGGCGCCGGGTGGTGGACTGGATCGCGCCGTGGAACGATATCCCGCTGCAGACCGTGCTGGGCGACGTGCTCGACATGCCGGTGTGGATCGAGAACGACGCCGCCGCCGCCGCGCTGGCCGAATATTATCGCCCCCACATCATGAGCCGTCATCGCTCCGTGCTGGTGTTCTTCCTCGGGCACGGCGTGGGCGGCGGGCTGATCGCGGAACGGGACCTGTTTGCGGGCGAATTTTACAATGCCGGGGAAGTCGGCAGGCTGTTTCCCGGAGATCACGATCGCCCGTCGGGGATCAATCTTCTGGAAACGCTGCGCAAGGCCGGCGCGACGGTGACCTCGCTCACCGATCTGGACGGGCTGATGGACAGCCACGCCGCGGTCTTCGATGCCTGGATCGAAAGCGCTGCCGACCAGCTGACGACGGCGGTGCAAAGCGGCGTCGTCTGGCTCGATCCGGGGGCGGTGGTCATCTCGGGGGCGATCCCCAAGCCCGTGCTCGAAAGGCTCGCCGCCGGGGTCGAGGCGCGCTGCGCGGTTCTCCATGCCGGCTATTACGCCCCCATCCCGCGCATCTACGCCTCGGACCTCGGCAGCCGGGCGGTGGTGCTGGGCGCCGCGCTCGCGCCGCTGCACGACATCCTCGGACTGCACTCCTGAGCCGCCAGGTTTCCACGGATATGCACCGCCTCTTTAATTTCATGAAATCAATTAAAACCGTCACAGAACCCCGCGAGAGGGCCCTCAACGAATTTACTCAAGGGGGTTCCATGCGACCGAAGACGATCCTGATCCTGAATGTTGCCGCCGCCGCGCTGTGCGTGGCCGCGCCCGCGTTCGCGCAAACCGCACCGTCCGCGCAAGCAGCACCGTCCGCGCCGGCTTCGACCGACGAGGCGCAGCCGACCGACATCATCGTCACCGGCTCCGCCCGCGCGCAGCGACGCTTCGACGTGTCCTACGCGGTCAACTCGCTGTCGGAGGACGACATCAAGAAGCTCGCGCCGCAAAGCATGGCGCAGCTGTTCAGCGTCGTTCCCGGCGTCCAGGTCGAATCGACCGGCGGCGAGGTGCAGAACATCACCCGCGTGCGCGGCATTCCCACCGATCGCGGCTACCTCTATTTCCAGCAGGACGGCTTGCCGCTGTTCCACGATCTGGACGGCTACTTTTTCAATTCGGGCGACGGCATGAACCGCAGCGACCTGATGACCCAGCGGGTCGAAGTGGTGCGCGGCGGCCCGGCGCCGATCTACGCCAGCGGCGCGGCGGCGATCGCCAACGTCATCACCCGCACCGGCAGCGATATACCCGAAGGCGCGGCGCAGGTGACGCTGGGCACGAGCGGGCTCTACCGCCTCGATGCCTACCAGTCCGGCCCGCTGGGCAAGGACACCTATTACGCCATCGGCGGCTTCCTGCGCCAGAACGACGGCTATCGCGACGCCGGTTTCCCGACCGACCGGGGCGGCCAGATCCGCGCCAACCTGAAGCATGACTTCGACAACGGCTTCGTGAAGGTTTCGGGCCAGTACACCAACGACCGCAACATTTTCTATCTCTCGCTGCCGACCGCCGACCCGCGCGATCCGTCGGTCAGCCTCAACCCGTATCTCAATTCGCTGACCGGGACGCTCGACACCCCGGCGCTGCGCGCGGCCAACATCGCGTATCGTGACGGCAACGGCGTGGTTCAGGGCAACACCTATGACCTTGCCAATGGCCGCCACATGCGCTTCGGCAATCTCCAGGTCGATTACGAAGGCGACTTCGGGGAATGGCATGTCTCGGCCAAGGCCGGGTACACGCAGGGCCGCTCGACCTTCGATGCGCTCTACACCACGTCCAATCCGCAGGATGCCGATACTTTCGCGGCCGGCTATCTGTCTGCCGCACAAACAGCCTTCGGGAATGTCGCATTGCTGGGTTATGCCATCGCAGGCACGAACGGGGCCACCGCCTACGACCCGAACAGCGAATCCGGGCTCATCCTCTCGGCGCAGTATCGCCATACCGACGCCAAGTTCTATTCCGGCCAGGGCGACCTCAGCGTCACGCGCAAGTTCGATACATCGTTAGGCACCCATGACGTTCGCGTCGGCGTGTATGGCGCCAGCTGGGGCAGCACGATCTTCGGGGTGTACCAGAACTATCTGCTGCAAGTCGCCAACCAGCCGCAGGTCCTCGACCTTGTCGCCCGTGGCTCGGACGGTTCGGTGCGCGGATACGTCACCGACAACGGCGCGCTGACCGATGCGGCCTCGCTGATCGGCGGGAAATACGAGGCACGGATGCTCGCCGTCTATGGCACGGATAGCTGGGACGTGACCGACCGCCTGCGCATCGACATCGGCCTGCGCCACGAATGGTACGACTACAGCGGCTATTCGCGCACTACGGCGGCTTACGACCTGGGCGATGCCACCACGCTGGCGGACAACGCGACACGCGGCTTCACCGGCGCTATCGTCAATTCGACATTCAAGCCCAAAGCGACCAACTGGACGGTCGGCGCCAACTACGATCTGACCGGCAATTTCGGCCTCTATGCCCGCGCGTCGCAGCTTGAAGTGCCGGCCAACGGCTCTGTGGTCGGTTCTGCCGGGGCGTCATACACCGCATCGAAGGCCAAGCTTTACGAAGCCGGCGTGAAGGCCGTGTTCGGCCGTTCGTACTTGTACCTCACCGGCTTCTACACGAAGTTCGACCCGCTCAACGCCAGCTTCGCGACCTACAACCCTGTCACCGGGCGCAGCGACCAGCCGATCACGTTCCTGGGTTCGGCGGAAGACAAGGGCGTGGAAGCGGACGGCCTGCTCCGCATCGCGGGACCGTTCTCGATCGCCGGGGCCGTCACGGTTCAGGACCCCAAGTACATCAATTTCACCAGCACCACCGGTGCCAGCGCAGGCGATGTGCTGGGCAAGCAGATCGTCCGCCAGCCCAAGGTCTACGGCAACATCCGCCCCAGCGTGGACTTCACCCTCGGCAACGGCGACCATGTGAGCGTCTATGGCCGCTACGATTACGTCGGCAAGCGCTACGTCGACGTGACCAACACCACCGCGCTGCCCGCCTACGGTTACTTCGGCGCAGGCGCGACCTTCGATCACGGGCCCTGGAGCCTACAGGTGGTAGGCGACAACATCACCAATGCCCACGGCTTCACCGAAGGCAACACCGCCGGCGACACGCTGACCGGCCAGGGCACGCCCGAAGCGATCTTCGGCAGGCCGCTGTGGGGACGCAACGTGCGCTTCGTCCTCGGCCTCAAGTGGTGATCGCACCGCGCTGAACGCGTTGGCCCGGACGCGCGCGTCCGGGCCGCGACCCGCCGCACCGCCCCCGCGCGCGGCCCTATTCCCTTCGATCCTGGAAAATTCCCTATGAAAAGCGCCACTTTCGCGGCGGTCGTGCTGACCGTTGCCGCCCCGTCAGCCCATGCCGCCAGCCCCGCCGCGATCATGACGAACATCCGCAACCCGCAAGGCTCGCTCGTCGTGGTCGCGCATCGCGGCTGCCATGAACCGGCACCGCATCACGGCTACGGCCCGGCGCCGGAGAACTCGGTGCAGGCGCTCGAACACTGCGCCGCGATGGGCGTCGACATGATGGAAACCGACGTGCGCGAGACGAAGGACGGCTACCTCGTCATCATGCACGACGACAGCGTCGATCGCACCACGACGGGCACCGGCAAGGTCGCCGATCTTACGCTGGCCCAGATCCGGACCCTGCGTCTTCGCCAAAACGAAGGCGGCCCCGATGCCCCCGCCACCGACCAGCAGGTCCTGACCCTGGACGAGATGCTGGCGCTCGCCAAGGGCCGCATCACCCTGAACCTCGACGTCAAGGACCCGATCTACCCAGAAGTGATCGCGGCGGTGCGCAAGGCCGGTGCCCAGGACCGCGTAACGCTCAAGACCCGGATGGGCGTCGGCTCGCAGCCGCTGGCGGCGATGGCGCCTTACGACCAGGTGCCGTTCCTGGTCATCCCCCAGGACGGCGACAACAGCGGCAAGGCCATCCCCGAGATGATCTCCGCGCAGATGGCGGGCACGACCAAGCCGGTGGGCATCGAACTGCCCTACCGCCTGCCGCTCGGCGCGCTCCCCGCCATCGCGCAGCGCGCCAAATCGCTGGGCGTGCGCCTGTGGGTCAACATGCTCGACGGCAACTTCGTCATCGGCGCGGGCAGCGACAAGGACGCCCTGCGCGCGCCGGACGCGGTGTGGGGCCGGCTGGTGCGCGAGGGCGCCTCGATGCTGCTGACCGACGAGCCGGAAGCGATGCTCGCGATGCGGGAAAAGGCGCCTCATTGACAAAAAAATCGCGGTATCGTGGGCTATTGTTGCAGGATTTTCAGAACCCGGCTTGGGTTTTGAGGTTCGCGATTTAAATAGCCAGTTCCGCCATGCTTAATTTCAGTCCGCAAAGGCAGGTTATGTCGGAAACCGCCGTTCCCAGCCTGATTGGGAACGGCGGTTTTGTCCCAGCCCCGGTCAAACGCGGACCGACCGCTCGCGGGCGCGCCTTTTTCCCACCTGAGCGGCTTGGATGGGCGCATTTCCGCCGGGCAGTTCACGCCACCACACGCCGCGCGCTCTGGTAGTCTGCTTTGATTTGATGGGACATGTTGTCGAAGACGATATCATCGCCAGTATCGAGGTCGACGGTGGTTGCGGAATAGCCTGGCGCACCGCCCTGGTTGGCTGGGAACCTGACAGCGACGAGCGGTAACCATTGCTTTCGTACAGCCAATCTGTTCACGGTCAGGGGCAGAATTGTTGGGGGATGTTGAACGCGGCGTTCGTACAGCCGCGCCCAATCAGTTGCAGCTATCGCAAAGGGCGACGTATCTCTCTGTGCAACGAGTGAATCGTGCGGCCCGCGATCAGCCAGATAATCAGTTCGTCGACAGCGTACCGAACGTAATGTCCGAAACGTAAGAAACGTGGCCCCCCGCCGTACGATCGCAGTTCGCTCAGGTGCTTATGGCTCAAGGTGAGAATTCTGCTCGCCGTTCTTGGCTCGACGATCAGTCCTCGACCCACAAGGTCACTGAAAGGGTTTTCAGCATATTCTCGCGATGGGGCGCTCGCATCGATTTTGCTTTTGTAGACATCGATATCGGCCAAGCAATATCGGACCGGACGGCCGATCTTGAAATACGGCAACCCGAAGCCGCGTACTCGAGAATACGACAGGTCTTCTTTTCGTAGACCTAATATACGTTCCGCCTCGCCGGCTGTAACAAGGCCAAGAAAGGGGGCTTCCTTAGAGAATTTCATAGAGCGAAGTTCGATTGGCTTCATCTCGTCGTGGAATGTATGTTTCATATAATGTTCTTTGTTCGATGAAGAGTGAGCTAAGTCTCGGCGTCACGCTATTCGTCTTGGTGTCGCGAGTGCATACGCCGGCATCTGCCGAGCCAGGAAATAATGTCCTCGAGCAAATAGCGGACATGGCGACCATATGTTTGATATTGCGGGCCGTAACCAAACTGCCGGAGCTTCCACATAGTTCTGATATCGAGGGTTAAGAATTCTGACATTCCGTGATGATCCAGTAATATTCCCTTTGTTGAAATTTCATCAAAAGGGTCGTTTTTAAATCGCGGATTTGTGCGCCTAATTACAACTGAATTATAATACACCTCAATGTCATGCTCGGCGTATCGAATTGCGCCGCCCATCTTGAAGTAGGGAATTATCACGCGCCGCCCGCATTCGCGCGTCGGTCGGCGCAATCGTACGCCTAAACGTTGCTCAGCCTCCTGGGCGGTAATCAGAGGAAGGGGAGCGATTTCTCTGACGAATCGTAACGAATGCCAATCGCTCCCGCGCGAGGGTTTGTCAGCGTCATCGATCATTGACTGCTCTCCATTGGGTGGCAGCAGTTCTCCTCGTTTCACCTTTCTTTCCAGACGATAGTCTGCGAAATTTATCGGCAGGCTTGAGTTCGGTACACTCGACCGGCGGCCCGGCTAGCATTGCCGACTTTCGCTCTGAAACAAGTTCGGCCGCCGCTCGAACTTGCGCATCTTCTGCATGGACATAGCTCATGAATACCGTAACGGCCTTATGGGCGGTCAGAGCCATTCCGACTTTCAACGGAACGCCTGAATTTGCGATGTCCGTTGCAGTGCGATGTCGGATGGCATGTGTCCCGACATGCGGTATCCCACATGCTGTGAGGACACGCTTCCAAGCTTGCCAGTACAGACCGGGCTTTAGCGCCTTCATGTAGTTGGTCGTGCCCGGGACGACAAAGGGTGAGCCCTCAAAACGAGGAGCGGATTTCAGCAGGCGGTAGGCCTCTGCGCTGATCGGCTTGGAAATCGGCCCGGTCTTGCTGTCTGGCCAAGTTACTCGACGTTCTTCGAAATCGATCCATGACCACTCCAGGTTTGTGATCTCGGACATACGAGCCGCGAAGGCGAACTGAAGGCGGATACCCAGGGTATAAATTGGGTGTTCCAACCCGAGCGTGTCCGCCCGATCTAAATAATCGAAGACCTTCCTCATTTCTGCATTTGAGAGCAGTCGCGTGCGTTTGCCTGCGGGATAGCGCGGAATCATTTTGCAGGGATTTGTTCCGTCGGTCCGATGGCCCCAGACCTCGGCGCATTTGAACATGAATCTGAGGATGTCGAGCGACTTGTTTGCCGAAATGGGCACATGCGCCATATCCCGCATGAGGTCAGCTATATCAGCTCTGGCCACCTCATCTACCTTGATCGTCCCAATTCTGGGGATAATGTGTTTTCTGAAGAGCGCTCTATACCCAACAATTGTGAGAGGCTTATTGTTGGGGATTGAATAACGATTAATGAATTCGTCGCAGAACTCTCGCATTGTTGGGTTCTTTCTTGCGTGGTTTTTGGCTAGCGATGGGTCCTTTCCTGCGCGCACTTGTGCCGACCACTCCTGAGCAATTGCGCGGGCCTGTTCGACAGTAAGCGCGCCGAAAGAACCGATTGCAGGCTTGCGACGCTGGCCTCCCAGAGTCCGATACTGCAGCATAAATATCTTGGAGCCAGCGGGAGTGACTTTGCAGAGGAAGCCCGGGACCTCTGTGTCTCGAAGTTCGTAGGCTTTTTGCTGCACTTCGGCGGCATCGAGAAATCGCTTCGTAAGCTTCTGCTTGGGCATTTGAATCTCCTCGATGGAGAAGGCCTAGGGGCCAGATAAGAGTCGAGCGGATGGAAGTCCGGGCGAGCAACGGCGTACAATGCACTCTTTATACGCTTCCATAAGGCTAGATTTAACAAGATCTTATCATGTTGGAGCGTAGTTCAGCATGCTGCATCGTGAAGCTTTCTCTAGCAGGGATTATGACATGCCCGCGCAGCCGGTGCTGTTCGACTACACCGTCGGTCGCCGCAAGATACCCGCGCTTGCCGCACCGACCAAGCGGGGCGAGATCTTCATCCTCGACCGCGCCACCGGCCGTCCGCTGACAGGCGTGGAGGAGCGCGCCGTGCCTCGCGGCGGCTTCCCGGGGGAGCGCTATTCGCCCACCCAGCCTTACGTGAAGGGTTTCGCCTCCTTCGCGCCGCCGCCACTGACGGAGGCGGGGATGTGGGGGGCGACGCCGATCGACCAGATGTGGTGCCGCATCCGTTTCCGCTCGCTCGACTACAAGGGCATGTTCACCCCGCCTTCCGAGCGCGGCATGATCCAGTGGCCGGGCACTTTTGGCATTCTCAACTGGGGTAGCGTCAGCATCGATCCCGCGCGCCAGATCATGATCGTCAATTCGGCGGCGATCCCTCAGGAGGTACGCCTGTTCCGCCATGGAGCCGATACCGACCGTCCAGCCTTGGCGAAGGACTCGCACGCGCCGGGCTATCTGCCGCAATACGGCACGAACTACGGTGTCAGCCTGCTGCCGATGCTCTCCCCGCTGGGCATTCCGTGCGAGGCGCCGCCATGGGGCAAGATTGCCGCCGTCGATCTGAAGACCGGCAGAATCGCGTGGAGCCGCACCTTCGGCACGTCCGCCGATACCGCACCGCTGGGCATTCCGGTGCCGGGGGCGTTCAACCTGGGCGGCTCTGCGAACAGCGCGGGCGGGGTGACCTTCATCGGCGCTGCGCTCGACAACTACCTGCGTGCCTTCGATACCGCGACGGGCAGGGAGTTGTGGCGCGGCCGCCTGCCGGCAGGCGGGCAGGCGACGCCGATCACGTATGTTTCGCGTAGGACCGGACGGCAGTATGTCGTCATTGCGGCAGGCGGACATGCCTACATGGGTACGACGCCGGGAGACAGCGTGGTCGCCTTCGCATTGCCGAAAGCGCGATAGGGCTCGGGGGTGTCTCGCGCAGGAGGCACCGGCTTGCTAGGGTGGAGGCATGACCTCGCCGATCCCATCGCTGCCGACGACCGCCCCGGATGCGCCTGACTTCGTCGTTATCGACGTGGAGACGGCCTGCTCGCGCGTCAGCAGCATCTGTCAGGTCGGCATCGTGGGCTTTCGCGACGGGCGTGAGGTCATGGCCTACGAGACATTGGTGGATCCTCGTGATGAGTTTTCCCCGTTCAATATCGGCATCCATGGCATCACCGCAGGCCATGTTACCGGGCAGCCGACCTTCGGCGAAATCCATGCCGTGCTCGACGGGCATCTGAGCGGCCGGATTGCGGTCGCACACTCGGCTTTCGACAAAGGGGCTCTGGCCGCCGCATGCCGGCTGGGCGCGCATCCGCTCATCGAGACCGAATGGCTGGACAGCGTCCGGGTGGCCAAGCAGGCCTGGCCGCAGCTGTCGAGCCATCGTCTCAACGTGCTCGCACGGTTTCTCGGGATAGAGCACCGGCATCACGATGCCTTGAGCGATGCCCGCGCCGCCGGGATGGTGATCGTGAAAGCCATCGAGCACACCGGCATCGACCTGAAGGGCTGGATGACCAGGCCCGCGCGCGCCAAGCCCAAGCCGCCCCTGCCCGCCTCGGAGGGGCCCTTGAGCGGGGAGCGGGTCGCAATCCTGGGTGAAGCGCTCGACGGCAAGCTCGCCGCTGCCGTGGCGGCGGCGGGTGGCCGGGTCGTGCGGTCGGTGGGCATGACCACCACTTTGCTGGTGATCGCCAAGGCGCAGCCCTACGGCCGTTGGGTGGATGCCAGCCCGATGCATCTCCGCGCGCAGGAGCTTCGCGAGGCCGGTCGACCGGTTGCCGTCGTGTCCGAGGACGCACTGCGGGCAAGGCTCGGCCGGGCAACCTGAAGCGGGCATAACCCCGCCTCGCGGATGGACGCACGCAGGGACAGGCGGTTAACGGCGGCCGATGAGTATCATTGCCACCATCATGAATTCGAGCACGGGTCAGCCGATCCAGAAGATGAAGTTCGAGCGGATGCCCAAGCCGTGGGTTACCGTGCACCTGGAAAACGGAGAGCAGGTCACCGCCGACCGCGTCCATGTCGGCAAGCCCGCGCCGGGCAAGTTCATCGCGCCCGTCGAGGTGTGGGTAACGCCCAAGGCCTGATCGAGGCTGCGCGCCGCGGGGAATGGATCGCGCCGGTCATCGCGGCGTGATCCGCAAGCGGCGACATGGACCGACATAAATCCACATGCATGACAGGCTCGAAATCCGCCTTTAGGCGCCGTCGCCCGGCACGTCGCGGGCCAGCCCCACCATCACGCCGAGTTCGCTGCGGATTCGCGGAGCGATCTCTTCGGGATGCCCGGCATGGGCGCGCAGTTGCGACGTCAGGAAGCCGGAGAACAGTGCTGCTTCGGTGACGCCGACCTGCCGCCGTGCGCCGACAAGGTCCTGCAGCGCGCCGTGTGAAGTGCGGCCGCGCAAGTAGCGCAGCTGGGCGCCGAACTGGCGCAACGAAGCATCGCGCGCGGTGGCGACCAGAAGTTCGTCGCGGCCCCGGGCATTGCCGCCGCGCTGCATCATCCCGGCCAGGTCGCGGGCCAGAGCGTCGGCCAGATCACGAGCCGTATCGCGCGCGGGGGCTTCGGCCTGCAGGCGCTCGACGTTGGCGCGGTAGAGCCCCTCGAACGCCGCTTCGAGCAGCGCGGGCTTGGTGCGGAACTTGTGTGACACCGTGCCCAGCGTCAGCCCGGTGCGTTCGGCGACGGCGCGGTGAGTGAGGCGGACGAGCCCGTCCTCGTCGATGATCCTTGCGGCGGTTTCCACGATGTGGGCGGCCGTCTCGTCCCGGTCAGGCAGCACGGGCATCGAGCGCAGGGCCGCCTCGCGCGCGAAGTCGCGCCAGGGCGCAGCGGGCAGGGCAGTGCCGGTCAGCCATGCGCCGAGCGTACGGGCGGTTTCGTCGAGCGCGGCGCGGTCGACCAGGCGCCGCCAGCGGATCATGTGGAAGAAGCTCTCGTTCTCGAACACGCGCTGCGCAACGATGCTGCCCGCACCGAGGCCGAAGCGCCGGCCCGCCTCGCTCCAGAACCGCTGCCACAAGGCGGCCCATTCCCGCGCCGCATCGCCGAAGAGCGGGGACTGGTGCGCAAGCAGCTGGCATTCGCGCCAGGCGAAGGCCAGCCCGCGCTGCTCCTCGCACCAACCGTCGGTGATCTGCGCAAAGAATCCTGCGAAGGCGGCGGGCGACGCGTCCAGCCCGTCGACCTGGCGGCACTGGCGGTCGCACCACAGCTTCGCCTCGACCAGACACTGCCGCTGCGAGGCCAGCAACAAGTGTTCCAGAGACCCGAAGTGATGGTAGATCGAGGAGACCGGCGCTTCGGTCAGCCCACTGATCCGGCGGGCGGACATACCCGCTGCGCCGAGCATTTCCCATTGCCCTGTGACTACGGTGATAAACCGGTCGAATGACGATGATTCCGCGGCTTTCATGGCGCTCATGATAGTGAAGGCCCGACTGGCTGTCCCGCTCCCGTAGCAGACAACGCGCCAGCGATCGAGCGATACCCGCGTGTTGCGACCGTTGTGGTATTGCCGGAAAAGTGTCATTCAACGGACATACATTCGTTCTATCTGCCACGACCGAGGAAGATATCGTCGGCATCGGCACGCTGTTCCACAAGAGATTCCGCCTTCCAGCGCGCTACCTGTTCGGCGTCCTCCTCCATTACTGACCGGGACAAATACCATGCGAAAGATCACCGCGACTGCCTTGCTGACCGCTCTGCTGCTGACAGGCTCGCCCGTCGTGGCGCGGGAGCTGGCGACGCTGACCCGCCTCGATGCTTCGACCGTGGAACTGAAGCGCGACGATACTGCTCCGGTAGCGGTGTGGATCAGCGCCGACACCGTGCTGGACAAGGGCGATCAGCGCTTTGCCGGCGCCAGCAAGGACGGCGTGCTGAAGCTGCCGATCGCGGCGACGGACCGGCGCTACGTGATTCTCGAAGGGAAAGGCGGCAAGGGCCGCACCGTCGTCGCTGAGCGAGTGCTGCCGTTGGAGCAGGGCAGCAACTTCCGCGATGTCGGTGGCTACGTCACCAAGGACGGGCATACGGTGAAGTGGGACAAGGCGTTCCGCTCGGGCGCGATGCCGCTGCTGACGGATGCGGACTATGCGCTGCTCGGACAACTGGGTATCGGCAACGTCGTCGACTTGCGCTCGATCGAGGAGCGCGAAATCGCGCCGGACCAGCTCGACGATAAGGTCGGCGCGCTGTTCATCGCCAACGACTATTCGCTGAAGCCGCTGATGGCGAAAATGGGCCAGGGTGGCGGCGAGAACATGTATGCGGGCATGGAAAAGATGCTGGCGCCGCAGTTCCGCTCGCTGTTCCGCCGCCTGATCGCTGACGAGGGCGCGGTGGTCTACCATTGCTCGGCCGGGCAGGACCGCACCGGCATGGCGACGGCGCTGCTCTACGACGTGCTTGGCGTTGATCGCGAGACGGTCCTGAAGGACTACCATCTCTCCACCGAGCTGCGCCGCCCGCAGTTCGAGATGCCCAAGGTGGACCCCAAGGACTATCCGAACAACCCGATCCTGAAGTATTACGTTGCGGGCGAGGACGGCAAACCGCGCAAGGCGGAGCCGCTCTATACGCCCTCCGGTGCCTCGCATCTGGCGCAGTTCTTCACGTACCTCGACAAGCAGTACGGCGGTTCGGAAGCCTACTTGCGCACGCTCGGCTTCACCGATGCGGACTTCGCGAAGCTGCGCAAGACAATGCTGGACTGATGACCTGCGACGGCTGATTACAATTTCTCACTATTTGCGGATGGGCGGCGTGACTGCGCCGCCCTAACCGCGGTGCATGGCATCCGCACCTTGCATCCCGCTCCGTCACCGCGCATTCGGCGCCTTGCTTACGTCCGCCGCGATCATGGCGCCGCAGGGAGCCGAGGCGCAGCAGCAGGCTGCTCAGGCGGGCGGGGGAGCGCCGGCTCAGGTGAGTTCCGGCGACGGGGATGACATCGTCGTTACCGGGCAGGCCCTGCCGGGCGCGGTGATTGGCGACATTCCGCCGGAGAACAAGCTGGGCCAGGCCGAGATCGCCTCCTACGGGGTCGATTCCATCGCCGAACTGCTCGACGAACTGGCCGACCAGACCACCAGCATCGCCGGGCGCGATGCCTCGAGCGGGCCGGTGGTGCTGGTCAACGGCAAGCGAGTCTCAGGCGTCAACGAAGTCGGTGACCTGCCGGTGGAATCCGTGCTGCGCGTGGATATCCTGCCCGAGGAAGTCGCGATCAAGTACGGCTACGACGCGCAGTCGAAAGTGGTGAACATCATCCTCAAGCGGCGCTTCCAGTCCAAGGTCGTGAACCTGGGCGGCGGCATGTCGGGCGAGGGCGGCGGCGGGCAGGGCACGGGTGCTTTCACCTATACCAAGATCCGCGACAACGACCGGCTCAACATCACCGGCAAGGCGACCAGCCAGGCCGCGATCCGCGAAAGTGACCGCGACATCACCGCCGATCCGGACAGCACCGTCACCCCCGTCGATTCCATTTCGGGCGAGAGCGACTACCGCACCGTCCAGGCATCGACCCGCAGCTATGCGCTGGGCGCCAGCCTTGCACACCAGCTGAGTTCGAATGCCACCGCCTCGTTCAACGTCAAGGGCACGTACCAGACCAGCCGCTCGCTCGACGGGCTGGCGACCGGGGAGCTGACGGTCCCGGCGGACAGCCCCTATGCGGACGGCACCGAGAACACGTTCAACCGCTATCTCTCGCAGGACCCGCTGCGCAAGGCGGTGAACACCGGCGGTGTCTCGGCGGGCGGCACGGTCAACGTCGATCTTTCGACCCGCTGGAAGCTCTCGGTGATCGGCAGCTACGCGCATTCGGAATCGGAGACGCGGGCCGACAACGGCTATGACGTGACGACGCTGCAGGATGCCCTCGATGCGGGAAGCGCGGGCGTCGATCCCTATGGCACGCTTTCGCCCGCGCTGCTGGGGAACATGATCGTCAATCGCGCGAAGTCGAACTCCGACACCGGCAGCGCCAGCATGCTCTTCTCGGGCAAGGTGCTGCCGCTGCCCGCCGGCGACCTTGGCGTCAGCCTGAAGCTGGGGGGCGATTTCACCGCGCAGTCCTCCACGAGCGTGCGGGACGGCATGGCGAGCAGCGGCGATGCCGATCGCACCAACGGCAGCGCGCGCCTGAGCGTCGACATTCCGCTTACCAGCCGCAGCAGGGGCGTGCTCGGCGCGATCGGGACGCTCAGCGTCAACCTCAATGCGGGGGTGACGCAAGTGTCCGACTACGGCAGCCTTGCGACTTTCGGCTATGGCCTCAACTGGCGCCCGCGCGACGGGATCACCGTGATCGCGGCAATGAACCAGGACCGCAGCGCGCCCACCGTTGCCAATCTCGGCGATCCGACGGTGACCACCAGCAACCAGCGCGTCTACGACTACGTGACCGGCCAGACCGTGCTGGTGACCGCGATTACCGGCGGCAACCCCAACCTCAAGGCCGACGACCGTCGCAGCTTCAAGCTCGGGCTTAACGCACAGGTGCTGAGCACGCCCAAGCTCAATTTCAGCGCCACTTACGTCAACAGTCGCAACCGTAACGCGGTGCTATCGCTGGGCGGCGTGACGCAGGCGGTCGAGGACGCCTATCCCGACCGCTTCGTGCGCGACGAGGACGGCAACCTGCTGTCGGTCGATGCGCGGCCGGTCAACGTCTACCGCCAGCGCAGCGAGCAGGTGCGCTGGGGCTTCAACCTTTCGGCGCAGCTGCGCAAGCCTACGCGTCCGCCGCGCCCGCCTGCGGGTACGTGGGGCGCGCGGGGGGCGGGCCGCCGAAGCGAAGCGAACGGAGAGGCACCGCCCGCACCGCCCTCCGGCGAGGAGCGTCTGGCCGAGGGGCGCGGCCCCGAGGAGGGCACTGGCAACGAAATCACCGTCAACGGCGAGCGTGAACGCGCCGCTGAGGCTCCGGGCTTCGGGCGACCGCCGGGCGACCGCGGCGACGATGGCATGGGGCCGCCCGATGGCATGGGCCCGCCGCCTGACGGCATGGGGCCTCCCCCGGGAGAAGGTCCCGGCGGCGGTCCGGGCGGCTTCGGAGGTGGTCCGCGCAGTCCCGGCGGCAGGGGCTTCGGCGGAGGCGGCGACAACGGCGTGCGTCTGCTCGCCTCGCTCTACCACACCTGGGTGCTGCGTCAGAACGTCCAGCTGACCGAGGGCGGGCCGACGATCGACCTGCTTGACGGCGGCACGATCACCGGCTCGTCCACGCCGCGTCACAAGGTGCAGGGCAGCCTCGGCCTGATCGACGACGGCCTCGGCCTGCGTCTGGAGGGCAACTGGCAGAGTTCGGCGGACGTCACCGGCAGCACCTCGGCCTCGGGCAACCTGCATTTTGCCTCGCTGGCGACGGTGGACCTGCGTGTGTTCGCCAATCTCCAGAACCGCTTCCGGGGCAAGGACTGGGCACGGGGCACGCGGGTGAGCCTGTCGGTGGAAAACCTCTTCAACCAGCGCCAGAAGGTCACCGACGATACCGGCGTGACGCCTTACGCCTACCAGCGCGACTATCTCGATCCGATGGGTCGCACGATCCTGTTGTCACTGCGGCGCATCTTCTGAGCGATGGGCTTGACAGATATTCTCAATCAAATAACTTGAGAATATCTCAGGTCGTCATCCCGCCGCAGTCGCGCGGCTGGGTTTCGATCGAAAATATGTGAAAGGAAGCTCGGATGACCACGTCCCGCAACGATTTCCATGTTTTCCGTCGCGGTCTCGAATGGGCCGTCAGCCTGCACGGGGTCGCTCTCGACGTCTTCGCCAGCCAGAAGGCCGCGCTCAACCGCGCGATCGACGCCGCGCACCAGATCGGCATGCAGGGCAGCGAGGCGCAGGTCCTTCTGATCGAAAGCAATAGTTCGCCCCGGCCTCAGTGGGTCTTCGGCCATCATCCCTATCCACCTACGGCCTGATCCATAATGTCCGCCACGCCCGCACCGGCCGCTATCAGATAAGCGTGGCAGGCCCGGGGCAGTTCCCGCCGCAGGCAGGCGAAGGCTTCTTCGGAGCCTTCCGCCTCCATGACCACGCGCACTGATCCCCCCAGCAGCGCCGCGAGCATGAATGCGGCCGAGGCCGGGTCCGCGAACTTGGCGCCGGGAGCGGCGGCCAGCAGGTCCTCGATCATCCCCGTCATGCATGTCGCGGCTCTTTTCATGTGCTGCGACATGTCGAACTCGGCCGCTATGGCGTAGATGGCCCGCGATGCGACCCGGTCCGCCATCTTGGCATCGAGCCAGGCGATGGCGAGGCCGTTGGCGATAGTCTCCAGGTCGCTTCCGGCAAGGCGCTCGGCCGCGTCCCGCATCGCGCTTTCGATCATCGCGAACTGGCGCTCGACGAGGGCGAACAGCAGCGCCTGCTTATGCGGGTAATACTGGTACATCGTGCCCACCGACACCCCGGCGCGCTCGGCGACCCGCGTGGTCGTCAGCCGCCCGACTCCGTCCGCCAGCAAAACCTGAATGGTGGCGACCTGGATCGCCTCGATCGTCACGGCAGAGCGCGCCTGTTGCGGGGTTTTCCGGGGCTTGAGAAGGTCGGGTGCGGGCCGATTCATATGCGAATTCCGAAACTGAAGGATCGTTCATATCTTGGGGTCTCCCAACGTTCCCCGCAAGGAGCTTCATGATGAACCGAGTTCTCGTCACCGGCAGTTCGACCGGGTTCGGCCGCGACATCGCCGAGTATTTCCACGAAAAGGGCTGGCATGTCGCCGCGACCATGCGCAATCCCGCCGCCAACACCCTGTCCGTGTCCGAGAGGATGCAGGTGCTGGCGCTCGACGTCACCGATCCGGCCAGCATCGCCGATGCCGTGGCGCAGGCCGGGCCGGTCGAGGTGCTCGTCAACAATGCGGGCATAGGCTGGCTCAATGCGCTCGAGGGCACGTCGCTGGACACGGTGCGCGGCATCTTCGAGACGAACCTGTTCGGCACGATCGCGATGATGCAGGCGGTCCTGCCCGGCATGCGCGAGCGGCACTCCGGCATGATCGTCAACGTCAGTTCCAGTTCGCTCTACAAGCCTCTGCCGCTGCTGTCGGTCTACCGCGCGAGCAAGGCGGCGATGAATGCGCTGACGGAATCGGTCGCTCTCGAACTGGCGCAGTTCGGGATCAAGGCCCGGACCGTCATGCCCGGCATGGCCCCCTCGACCGCCTTCGCGGCGACCGCGCAGGAGCAGATCGCCGCAGCGGGCGGTTTTCCCGAGGCTTACGCGGCATTCGCGGGCGAGACGCTGGCGATGATGCAGAGCGCGGGGCAAGGCCCGGTCACCACGGCGCGGGACGTGGCGGAGGCGGTCTACCGCGCCGCGACCGATGCGGATTGCCCCATGGTGCTGCCGGCGGGCGCCGATGCCATAGCCTGGGCGAACGGGGAATAGGCCACTCGGGTGGGAGCGGACATTCTCCGAGTGGCTTCACCCAGATTTGAAGCAGATTTGAAAATGCCGTTTTCCTAGGCATTCGGTGCCTTGCCAGTCGGCCCCGGTTGGCGTACCGGGGCCGCATCAGCCACTAGGCCGGTCAACGATACCTGTCATGGTGGCTCCCGCCCACTCCATGACGTAGGGATCACGATGAGCCTATACCTAGATTACCTCGCCGAAATCGAAAGCAGGAAAAATCAGGGGCTCGCGCCCAAGCCGATCGACGACGGCGCGCTCATCGCGGAAATCATTACCCTCATCGAGGATACCGGCAGCGAATACCGCGCCGACGCTCTCAAGTTCTTCATCTACAACACGCTTCCCGGCACCACCAGCGCGGCCGGTGTGAAGGCGGCGTTCCTCAAGAAGATCATCCTCGGCGAAGCCACCGTCGCCGAAATCACCCCGGCCTTCGCGCTCGAACTGCTCTCGCACATGAAGGGCGGTCCTTCGATCTCGGTGCTGCTCGACATCGCGCTCGGCGATGACGCGGCCATCGCCGCCGAGGCGGGCGAAGTGCTCAAGACCCAGGTGTTCCTCTACGACGCCGACATGTTCCGCCTGCGCGACGCGCTTCTGGCCGGCAACGCCGTGGCGAAGGGCGTGCTGGAAAGCTACGCCAAGGCCGAATTCTTCACCAAGCTGCCCGACGTCGAGGACGAGATCGAAGTCGTCACCTTCATCGCCGGTGAAGGCGACATCTCGACCGACCTGCTCTCGCCGGGCAACCAGGCGCACTCGCGTTCGGACCGCGAACTGCACGGCCAGTGCATGATCTCGCCCGAAGGCCAGCAGGCGATCGTGGCGCTCAAGGCCGCGCACCCGGGCAAGCGCGTGATGATGATCGCCGAGAAAGGCACGATGGGCGTCGGCTCCTCGCGCATGTCGGGCGTCAACAACGTGGCGCTGTGGACCGGCAAGCAGTCCAGCCCCTACGTTCCCTTCGTGAACTACGCCCCCGTCGTCGCGGGCACCAACGGCATCTCGCCGATCTTCGCGACCACCGTGGACGTGACCGGCGGCATCGGCATCAACCTCAAGAACTGGGTCAAGCAGATCGGCGAGGACGGCAAGCCGATCCTCAACAACGACGGCAACCCGGTGCTTGAAGAGAAGTTCTCGGTCGAGACCGGCACGATCCTCAAGATCGACGTCAAGAACAAGAAGCTGACCGACGAAGCCGGCAACGAACTGGTCGACGTCGCCGCCGCCTTCACCCCGCAGAAGATGGAGTTCATGAAGGCGGGCAGTTCCTACGCCATCGTCTTCGGCAAGAAACTCCAGACCTTCGCGGCTGAAACGCTGGGCGTCGAGGCACCCACCGTGTTCGCTCCGAACAAGGAACTCACCGTCGAGGGCCAGGGCCTGACCGCTGTTGAGAAGATCTTCAACCGCAACGCCGTGGGCGTCACCCCGGGCAAGGTGCTGCATGCCGGTTCGGACGTGCGCGTCAAGGTGAACATCGTCGGTTCGCAGGACACCACCGGCCTGATGACCGCGCAGGAACTGGAAGCGATGGCGGCCACCGTCATCTCGCCGCTGGTCGACGGCGCCTACCAGTCGGGCTGCCACACCGCTTCGGTGTGGGACAAGAAGGCCCAGGTGAACATCCCGAAGCTCATGTCCTTCATGAACAACTTCGGCCTGATCACCGCGCGTGATCCGAAGGGCGTGTATCACGCGATGACCGACGTGATCCACAAGGTGCTGAACGACATCACCGTGGACGACTGGGCGATCATCATCGGCGGCGACAGCCACACCCGCATGTCGAAGGGCGTCGCCTTCGGTGCGGACTCGGGCACCGTCGCGCTGGCGCTCGCCACCGGTGAGGCGACCATGCCGATCCCGCAGTCGGTCAAGGTGACCTTCAAGGGCAAGATGCAGCCCCACATGGACTTCCGCGACGTCGTCCACGCGACCCAGCAGCAGATGCTGGCACAGTGCGCGGGCGAGAACGTGTTCCAGGGCCGCATCATCGAAGTCCACATCGGCACGCTGCTGGCCGACCAGGCCTTCACTTTCACCGACTGGACCGCAGAGATGAAGGCCAAGGCCTCGATCTGCATCTCCGACGACGAGACCCTGATCGGCTCGCTGGAAATCGCCAAGTCGCGCATCCAGATCATGATCGACAAGGGCATGGAGAACGCGGCAGGCACCCTTGCGGGCCTGATCGCCAAGGCCGACGCCCGCATCGCCGAGATCCGCTCGGGCGAGAAGCCGGCGCTGTCGCCGGACGCTTCGGCCAAGTACTTCGCCGAGGTGGTCGTGGACCTCGACATCATCGATGAACCGATGATCGCCGACCCGGACGTCAACAACCCGGACGTCTCCAAGCGCTACACCCACGACACGATCCGCCCGGTCTCGTACTACGGCGGCACCAAGAAGGTGGACCTCGGCTTCGTCGGTTCGTGCATGGTCCACAAGGGCGACATGAAGATCATCGCCCAGATGCTCAAGAACATCGAGAAGACCGAGGGCAAGGTCGAATTCAAGGCGCCGCTCGTCGTCGCCCCGCCGACCTACAACATCGTCGACGAACTCAAGGCCGAGGGCGACTGGGAAATCCTCCAGAAGTACTCGGGCTTCGAATTCGACGACATCAACCCGAAGACCGCCAACCGCACCGAGTACGAGAACATCCTCTATCTCGAGCGCCCGGGCTGCAACCTGTGCATGGGCAACCAGGAGAAGGCATCGAAGGGCGACACCGTCCTCGCCACCTCGACCCGTCTGTTCCAGGGCCGCGTCGTCGAGGACACCGCGAACAAGAAGGGCGAATCGCTGCTCGCCTCGACCCCGGTGGTCGTGCTCTCGACCATCCTCGGCCGCACGCCCAGCGCGGACGAGTACAAGGCGGCCGTTGAAGGCATCGACCTGACCAAGTTCGCTCCGGCCCAGACGGCGGCTTGATCGGCGTAGTGTCGAAGGTCCGGCTGACCAAGCCGGACCGGACGCATTGGTTATGAAAATGGCGGCGCATGCACCTCGCAT
>NZ_BAAILP010000020.1:0-9689 GCF_054589055.1 Novosphingobium sp. 11B
CATCGCTCCCGGCGGGTGTGGTCCGTGGCATAAATTGCCTCGCTGCAGGACTGGTCTAGACACCCATTTTCCTACTGCAAAGCAATCGCTTACGCCACTCCCGCCAACCCTATCACCCGCCTTCGTGAATAAAACAGGCTAGGGGCTACTCAGCCAGCCGAAAGCCTGTGAGCTTGCGGGTAGGCCCTGGGCAGGAGATGTTAGTCGGGGGCGGCAGTTCAAATGAACGACGGTTCGCTTACACGACATAGGTTTCAAGTCCGGACCGTCGCCGAGGCCCAACTTTCCTGACGTTATGCGGTCTACGAACTCGCCCAAAATTATGTCCGCTTTCGGAAAGCTGGGAAAGGACTTTGAGCGGCAAGGATGGGCCGATTTCGTGGGATACGGCTACCAACCCAAAGGCACCTTGCTGAACTGCGGCGGCAGCAACATCGGTTATACCGGGAGGGGTTGATGTAAACGGGCTACCGTTCAACTGAGAGATGGCCGCAAACTGTGCCTAACTCAGTTCACGGTTACCGAGGCCGGGTTGCTGCCGCGATCGTCTCGCGCGCGGTGCCGCGCCTGCAACTGTGCCAGATAATCACGCAGCAGCGGCACCCGGCGCGGACGAAAGCTCGTGCCGTTCACCCGGATATCGGCCATCCGATCGGTTCGGAACATCCGGAAATCTTCGCGCAGGCAGCACCAGCTCAGAGCGGTCACGCAGGTTTCGGTGTAGAACAGCGCAAGCGGCAGGATCGTCCTGTCGCTCATCGCGCCATCGCCATCGACATAGCGGATATCGACCGCCTGCTCCTGCCAGCATGCCGCCCGCAGCGGTGCCAGATCGAGCGGCGCGGCATAGCGCGGCTCCGGGCGGAACACTTGCGCGATCGCGTGGAGCAACTGCCGTTCGCGCTCGTCGGGCAGGGTCGCGGCGATTTTCGCGAGAACCGAATCGGCTGCCCGCGCCAGCGCCGGATCGCCCCAGGCGCGCACTTCGGCGAGGCCGAGCGCGAGCACCTCGATCTCGTCCCGGTCGAGCATTTGCGGTGGCAGCGCCGGATCTTCCAGCAGGCGATAGCCATAGCCGCGTTCGCCTTCGATCCGTGCACCGGCACTGCGCAGCGCATCGATGTCCCGTTAGAGGGAGCGCGGCGATACGCCCGTTTCTTCCGCCAGCCGCGCCGCCGTGAGCGGCCCCGCCATGGTGCGCATCGCGTGGAGCAGTCGAAGGAGACGATCGGATCGCGGCATGGCCTACTGACGGAAAATGGCAGTTGGGCCCCGCTATGCAAGAGGTGGCCGGCGAAAGCGAGTGCCGCCGTAGATCCAGGAGTTCAAGCAATGACCTTTGCCGTTACCACCCATCTCAATTTCCGGGGCCAGGCCCGCGCAGCCCTCGACTTCTACCAGCATGTCTTCGGCGGGGAACAGACTGTGATGACTTATGGCGCCATGGGGCAGGCCCAGCTTGCCGGGTCGCCCGATCACGTCATCTGGGGCCAGGTCGCCGCCGAGGACGGCTTCCGCATCATGGCGTTCGACGTGCAGGCGGGGCATGACCACGATGCCGGCACCAACGCCTTCTACGTCTCGTTGCGCGGGACGTCGGCGGACGCAGTCCGGCAGCGGTGGGAGGCGCTGGCCGAGGGCGCGGCGATCCTTCAGCCGATCGGCCCTTCGGCCTGGTCGCCGCTGTATGGCATGTTGGCCGACAAGTTCGGCATCACCTGGATCGTCGACGTCGACCCGCGCTCCTGAGGGCGGCCGCCGTCCTTCTCACGCCTCGCGCCGCGTCGGCCGCAATGTCGCCCCGTTTTACGATCACCTTCTAAGTGGTCACTTCGCCAAGCGCTGCCCGAATGCAGCGGCGAAGACATCGTAGCGGCAGGGGCCTTGGCGCAGCCGGGTAAACGCAGCGGCGTGAGCGAGACCTGCGTGCCCAGCCCGCGCAGCGCCTGGGGCGGTTGGGTGCGGTAGGATGCGCGCACGTAGCGCAGGCCCGAGCGTGCATCGCGCAGGCGCTCGATGAGGATCGCACCGCCGGGGGGCACGTCGTTCGTGGCATACCCCTCGCCGCACAAGTCGACGCGCAGCGTAGCGGCCAGCGCGGTCACGTTGGTGTCGTGGCCCATCAACAGTTCGAAAGCGGGGCCGTGGTCGAGCGTGTCGAGGATGCGCCGTCCCAGCGCGCTGGCCTGATGGGCCGCCATGTAGGGCGGCCGGGTGTAGACGGTGAACAGGTCCGCATGCAGACGGCCCAGCCGCTGCAATCCTGCCGCATCGATCCGGCCCCAGCCGACCTGCTGGACGGGCATGCCTTCCAGATACTGCAGCAGCAGCACTTGGGCGATGCCCGAGGCGCTGCGGATCGGGCCGGAAAGCGGGATATCGCGATCCCGCGCGGCGATGGCGGGCGCGGCCGGGGGCAGGCAATCGGCCTCGCCGCAACCCAGCACGCGGTTGAGCAGGGCGAGTTCCTTGCGGTCACGCGCGGCAAGCCGGGCCATGCCGCCGGTCGAGCGGTTGATATCGGCCACGGCCGCATCGGCATCGAACGCGGTCGCTTTCGCGCGCAAGGGCTCGAAGATCGGATCGGCCTGCGGTTCTTCGAGATGCGAGATCTTGATGGCGCACTGCGGCGCAAATCCGCGGACATAGGCCGCTGCGCTGGCGATCGCGCGCGGCGAGGCGTTGGCGACGATCGACACCGACCCGGCCTTCGGGCAACCGGCTGCATCCAGCAGGCCGCGCGACGCAAGCAGGCGGCGGTCGCTTTCGGCGACGATCTCCAGCGCCCGTTTGCCGTGCGGCGTGACGACGCTTTGCGCGACGGGCCAGACCGGCCAGGGCCGATCGGTGCGCGTGCCTTCGGGTACTTCACCGTTCAGCGGCGCGCGGATGCCGTGGCGCATGACCAGTACCGCTCGCTCCGTCACCAGATCGCCCGGCGTAGTGGGCGCGGCGTGAGCCGCCGCCGGGATCAGCAGCGCCAGCCCGGCGAGGAGGGCGCGCATGGTCATCTCAGGGCTTTACGGCGCACGGTCCGGCCACGCGCACGGAACTGCAGCCCGCCATCGCGCCGTTCGGCAGGGTGACGGTAAAGCGCAGGCCCAGCGGGTCGGGCGCACCGGGATAATAGTCGGTGCTGACCGCCTGCGCGCCGCTTTCGATCGCCGCGCGGGTCTTGGTGAAATCGTGGGTGCGCGCCTCGACGGTGTTGGCGTCGGTGCGGGTGCGCACGATCACGCCGGCCTTCACCCATTCGCGGATCTTCGCGCCATCGACGAGCGGGTCCTGCACGATCTGGATCGCGCTTTCCGGCTCGCCATCGGGATACCATCCGAACATCGCGCGTCCCCGCAGCGAGGGATGCCCGGCGCGGTACACGTCCGAAACCGCCTTGCGCACGTCGAACAGCACGTAGATCCGCCCGCGCGCCCTCTTCAGCGTGGGCCAGCCCTTCGTTTTCACCGCCCCGGCCAGCGTGGGGGCGTCGCCGCGCACTTCGTCGGGGGTGATCAGCCGCTTGTCCGGCAGCGCCTTGCGGATTTCCGCGTCCAGCGCATCGAGCAGGCGCGCATCGTCGAGCGGCAGCGGCTGCGTGATCTCGTGCGTGTTCGCGGTATCGGCGGCGTTGAGAGTCAGCATGATCGGCAGGTGGCCGGGGTGCGCCCGCGACCACGCGTTCACTTCGGTCAGGCAGGCGACCAGGGTGGGGCACACGACGCGATAGTCGACGTCGGGAATGTGCAGCACCTTGTAGCCGGGCTTGCGCATCGCGGCCTCGTCGAAGCCCTCTTGCTTTGCGCGGGCCCGCTCGGCCGGGGAGAGCAGCGCCTCGCCCTTGGGGGCGGCGTAGCGGCCGCCCTCGGGATCGGCGAAGATGTCGATCTCCAGCTGACGCACGCCGGCATCGAGTTGGGCGGACAGCGGCAGGTGGTAGTAGTCCAGCGCCTCGGCCATCTTCGGATCGCGGCGGCGCAGTTCCGCCATCACGGCTGCGGGAATCCGTGTCTTGAAGCTGTTGTGCGAGCCGACGACCTGGATGTCGTTCATGCGCAGCGGCCCGGGAGCCGCCGCGTCCTTCGCCGATACCGGGGAGGCCATCGCCCCCCCGAGCATCAGCGCCCCGAGAACCGCAGCGCGCAGCATCAGAATTCCGCCCGCGCGCCGAACAGGATCGTGCGGCCGTAGTCGTTGATGTCGCCGTAGCGGATCGGCAGGTCGTTGTAGGTGTACTGGCGTGCCTTGGCGATGTTGATTGCCTCGAGGCTGAGCGTGACGTTGCTGGTCAGGCGATAAGCGATCGATCCGTCGAGCGAGCCGAACGAGGCGGTGTAGGTCGGTGCCTGCGTGGTGCTGCCGGTGCCCGACAGATAACGGTCGCGCCAGACGTAGGACAGGCGGGTCGAGATCGGGCCCTTCTCGAAGAAGCCGACCACGTTGAAGCTGTTCTTCGACAGGCCGATCATCTCGTCCTTGATGACGCGCGAACCGGCGGTGTAGTTCGCCTTGACCGAGGTGCGGGTGTACGACGCCTGAAAGCCCAGACCGTCGAACGGCTGCGGCAGGAAGGTGAATACCTGCTGGTAGGCCGCCTCGAAGCCGTAGACCTTGGCGTTGCCGCCGTTGACCTGCGTGCTCAGCTGCACCGTGCCGCGGCCCGGAATGTCGATCGGCACGTTCTGCTGGGTGATGTAGTCGTCCATCGCCTTGTAGAACACCGCGCCGGTGAGCGAGCCGGACTTGTTGAAGTACCACTCCAGCGACCCGTCGAACTGGGTGGCGAGGAACGGCACGAGGTCCGGGTTGCCGCCGCTGGCGGTCGGCGCGTCGGTCGAGATGGTGATGCGCGGGGCGCTGTCGGTCACGTTCGGACGGGTCAGCACGCGGCTGGCGCTGAGGCGACCGACGAGAGACGGCGTCAGTTCGGCGCGCAGGTTGAAGCTGGGCAGGACGTTGTTGAACGTCTTCGGATACTTGACCGGGGTAATCGCGTTGCCGCTGCGCAAGTTGCCGCCCGCGACCTGGTCGGTGTGGACGTAGCGCACGCCGATATTGCCGGTGACCGGCACCGAGCCCAGCGAGAAGTCGTAGTCGGCGCGGGCGTAGGCGCTCAGGATCTTCTCGGTGGTGCGGAACGAGGCGGCGAGGTCCGCCGGGGTCAGCGCCGAGTTCTCGACCGTGGGGGTGAAGAAGGCGTCGAGATAGGCGCTCGTCACCGGCACCAGGAAGTTACGCGGGATGTTGCCGCCCAGGTCCTGTAGATAGTCGTCAAAGGGCAGCTGTTCATAGGCACCCGAACCTAGGCTCGACAGCGGGGTGCCGGCCACCGGGTTGACAATGAAATCGCGGCGCGAATAGTCGCGCTTGCGGAACTGGTACTCGCCGCCGACCGCCAGCTTGGAGATGAAGCCCTCGAAATCGTGGGCGACATCGGCGCGGGTGTAGAAGTTCCAGTCCTTGCTGTTCTTGGGCGCGATGTTGAACTGGTAAAGCTGGTAATTGGCCGGATTGGTGGGATCGGCCGTGGTATTGAAGTCCGGTACTTCCTTGTAGCCACGCGTTGCATCGTAGGTCAGCGGGGCGAAGAACATGGCGCGGCTGCGCACGGTACCGACGTCGTAGCTGGGGTGATAGCTGTGCGCGTAGGACCAGTTGACGGTGCCGGCGACATGCCAGGCATCATGATCCCATGTCTGGCGCAGGCCGACGTTGAACAGGTCGTGGCGGTTGAGGCTGTACTCGCGTGAGGCCATGAAGCGCACGTCGTTGATCGTCGCCTTCACCACGGTATCGCCATCGAGTACGACGCTGCCCGGTACGATGGTGGGACGGTGGCCGGCGACGCTGCTGTCGTCGGGATAGATGTCGAGACCGTATTCGTCGTAAGCCACGTCGAGGCGGGTGGCGAGGACGTTCAGCGTCGTCGTCATTTCCGGGTTCGGGCGCCACTGCATCGACAGCATGCCCGAGATGCGCTCGCGCTTTTCCGTCTCGACCGTCGCGCGGGTACGCGTGGGCAGGTAGAGACCGGTCTGGCCCAGCTGCGAGGCGAAGCGGTCCTTGTACCAGCCAGCGTTGTACCAGCGGTCGTTGCGCACGTCCTTGGCCCAGTACTGGCCGCCGACGAGGATGCCGAAGGTGTCGTCGTTGTTGACCCAGCTGGTGATCACGGTGGCGTTCGGCTTCACCTTGCCAGTCTGCTCGGTATACGTGCCGCGCACGTTGAGCGTGGTCTTGGTGCCGACGTCGAACGGCTCGAAGGTCTTGACGTTGATGTTGCCGCCCAGCGCGCCTTCGGTCATGTCGCCGGTGGGCGTCTTGATGACGTCGATGCTGGAGGTGAACTCGGCTGGCAGCATCTCGAAGCGGAACTGGCGACCGGCGGCGCCGCCGTTCTCGATCACTTCGTTCACCGCCACCGGGCTGCCGTTCAGCAGGGTGTTCTGGAACTGCGGGCCAAGGCCGCGCACGCTGACATTCAGGCCCTCGCCACGCGGACGGGTGATCGCGACGCCGGTGACCAGCTGCAGCGCCTCGGCGACGTTCTGGGTGGGGAACTTGCCGATGTCGGTCGAGTTGATCGAATCGACCTGGTACGATGCGGTGCGCTTCGCCTCGGTCGCGGCGCGCAGGCTGCGGGCGTAGCTGCCGGTGACGACGATGTCCTCGCCGTTGACGCCAGCCTCGGCATCCGGCTCGGTTTGGGCGGATGCGGGAAGTGCGATGGCCGCGAACAGGATGGCCGACGTCGACGACGCCAAGACCCGCTTGGTGATACGCATGTGAGATGTGCCCCGAAGTGATTTTTATGTTGGGGGCCCACTAGAAACCACGCATGACGTTTCGCCGTCAAAGCCTTGACGGTTCGATGACCTCTGCAATTTTATGGAAATATATTTCGATGTGTAGCGTCGTGGCGCCAACCTTGGTTCGACAGGGCGAATGCTGAATGACAAAAATATGGAGCAGTTCGATGAGTTGCTTCCCCTCTGAATGTGGATTTTCTCCGGGTCTAAATCAGCATCCTAAAAGCCCTTCGCCGACATGTGAGGTGAAGTGGGGCGAATCCGCTATTCTCTCACCGATCGTCGGAAGAAGGCTTGTGGTCGACACCTGTCGGGATTGCGGACCGTCCGCACCTAGGAATCGAAAATTGACGGCTAAGCGGCCGATAAGGGTCGGCAGCGGAATCGGCAGACAAGCGCCCTTGTCGCCATTCGACGGCCAATTTCAGCTTCTCGGAAGCAGCGATTCGTTCAGGTTAGACTGGCCCACCTGACGCGAGAAAAACTGCCAGTCAAGCACCGCCCCGTTTTCTCCATTCCGGGCGGCGAGCGCTCCGCTCCATAGCCGTCCGCCGGTGCCCGTCGCTCTCGCAGAAATGCAGCCTGACTGGATACGCCCATTGCGGACATCGCTCTGGAAGGTAGGATCGCGTGTAAGCAAAAGGCGGATAAATTAAGTGGTCAGGCTACTCAACATCGCGTGCTGGTTGGGAATAGCATTGTTGGGGACATACTTTTTGGGGCCGAATGGCTTCATCCTTGCCGTCTTTGTCGTGGCAGGCACCGGCGCAATCCATCAAATTCTGTCTCGTAGACATTTCCAACGAATTCTTGCGAAGATCGATCGAGAAGATGCGCGATGTGTGAGGTTTGACGGTAACCTTGTGCAAGGGCAAGCCGCCATCGATATCGGAACGGCACAGGGCTGGATCGCTGAAAAGCTCCCGCAAGACCATGCAAAGAAACTGACCGTGCGTTTCGAGCCGAGCGGCACAGCGTCATCCGCAAATGACTTTGTTACTGCATTATTCAAAGCAGGCTTGGCTCGGCGGATCGCTTTATAAACCGTCTTTCTGCGGTTGCTTGGATACGTCCGCTTCCCACCCAGACTGTGTGAAAACGCGGCGGATCTGGTATGATGCTCCAACGGTTTGGAGGATCATATGGGTCGCTTCATTTCTGGCGCGGATCGCAAGCAGACGACATTGTTTCCGCCCTGCGTAGATGATTGGATCGGGGACGATAATCCGGTTCGAGTGATCGATATATTCGTTGATACGCTCGACCTTCTGGGGCTCGGATTTGACCGCACGCAGCCTGCCCCGACAGGGCGGCCTGCTTATCACCCGTCGGTCCTCCTCAAGCTTTACATTTACGGATATCTCAATCGGGTTCAGTCGAGCCGGCGCCTTGAGCGGGAGGCTGACCGCAATGTCGAGCTGATGTGGCTGGTGGGCCGGCTTGTACCCGATCACAAGACGATTGCAGATTTCCGGCGAGATAACGGTACTGCGATCCGGCAAGTTTGTGGCCGTTTCGTCTTGCTCTGCCGGGAGATGGCTCTCCTCACGAGTGGCAGCGTTGCCATTGACGGCAGCAAGTTCAAAGCGGTTAATAATCGCGACCGCAATTTCACCAAGGCCAAGCTGGCGCGACGTCGGGAGCAAATTGAAGAAAGCGTTGCCCGTTATCTCGCGCAATTGGACACGGCAGACCGGCAGGAACCGACAGACGCCCTTGCCTCGAAAACGGATCGCCTGAAGGAGAAGATTGCCAGGCTTGAGGAGGAGATGAAACGTCTCGACGGTTTGGAGGAGCAGATGCTGGCGGCGCCGGACCAGCAGATCTCGCTGACTGATCCTGATGCTCGCTCCATGGCCACAAGCGGTCGTGGAACGGGAATGGTCGGGTATAATGTCCAGGTCGCGGTCGATACAGAGCACCACATCATCGTTGCCCATGAAGTGACGAATATCGGCAGCGACCGGGCTCAACTGAGCGGCATGGCGACAACGACCAAGGCGGTCCTGGGCGTGGATCAGCTGGATGTCGTGGCCGATCGCGGCTATTTTTCAAGCGAGCAGATCCTCGCCAGCGAACAGGCTGGCATCACCGTCACTCTGCCAAAGCCACAGACATCAAGGGCCAGATATGAAGGACGCTTTGGAAAGCCCGATTTTGTCTACGTGCCCGAGCAGGATGTCTATCGCTGTCCGGCGGGAGAACTGCTGAAAAACCGCCTTCAGAGTGAGGAAAGAGGTCTGAAGATAAACCGCTACTGGGCCAGCACCTGTCAAACCTGCGCGATCAAATCGCGATGTACACCAGGCAAGGAGCGACGTGTTTCCCGATGGGAGCATGAAGATATGATCGAGGCGATGCAGCACCGGCTCGATGCCAATCCGGACGCTATGCGTATCCGGCGCCAGACCGTCGAGCATCCCTTTGGCACACTGAAGTCGCGAATGGGTTACACTCATTTCCTCACCAGAACCAAACCGCGCGTTTCCACCGAAATGGCCCTCCACGTGCTCGCCTACAACCTCACTCGCGCCCTCAACATCATGGGAACCCGCAATTTGCTGAATGCGATCGCCGGCTAAGACAACGTCGCAAAAATTCGGCCCCTGACGATATCCATCAACCTCGACTGCGAAGACGTTTCCACACAGCCTGCACCCGTTGCGGACATAACGACGGTCGCCATCATGCGAGCCGATTGCGCGATATGCTCCTGCAAGTGCTTCCTTACTGTGACCGCCACGCCGATCACCGAAGCATTCTGACCCAACTTGAACAGTGCTTTCGGAAAAGGCATTTTTATTCAATGATATGCGCGCGCCGACGCAGGTGTTACCACTACATTTTCGGGATCGGTTGAGCTTGCAAAAGCTCAGGTTTCCGGCG
>NZ_BAAILP010000021.1:0-28785 GCF_054589055.1 Novosphingobium sp. 11B
CCATATCCGGCGAGCAGCCGTCCCATCGGCGTGGTTGCAAGCCGGATGTCGTAGCGTATTGCCGACGGCCGCTGGCGGGTGTCGAATATCAGGTCCGAGGCCACATCGCCGCGCGCCATCGAGAACGTGAGCGGCGATAGCGCGAGGCGCCCCTTGTCGAGCGACAACTTGAGCGCGATGTTTGAAACGGGCACGTTCTTCGAGCGCACGAAAGCGATCTTCCAGTCGACCCCCGCGTCGAAGCGCTGCATCATCGCAACCGGCAGTGCGGCATCGGGAAGGATACGGCGCGCGCCGGCACCTGTGGCGGCGGCAGCGGCCACCGCACCCTTTGAAGCGACGACGTCCGGATTGTAGCCGATGAACGGGGCCGCATCGATGATGTCGAGCCGCCGGGTCACGAGCGACGCGTCCATTCGCAGCCGCGCTGCGTTGGTCACGGTGAAGCTGCCGGACAAGTCCGACTGGCCGAAGGTGCCGTTCATTCCGGTGAAGCGATAAGTCTGTGCCTGCTTCACCATCTGCGCCTTGAGCGCATAGCGGCGCGTCTGCGGGATCGCGACGTCAATGACGGCCAGCAAATCCGACAAGTCGCGGCCCTGCGCCGCCACCTTCAGCGGGACGCCTTCGAATTCCGTCAAGCCGGGCAGGGTGCCCGAAACGTCGATCACGCTGTGAGCGGCCCAGGCGCGCGCTTGGAGTCGGTTTTCCCCGCCAGCAACACTGGCATCCGGGGACAGCAACTGCGCCGAAAGGCGGAACGGCGTGGCGCGGAACATTCCGTCACCCTTCAGCCCAACCGCCTTGCCGATGCGGGTGTCGGTCGCCGCGATCGGATCGATAGTGAGATTCGCGAGCAGGGGCATCTGCGGATCGACATAATGGACCTGCGTGCCGGTGATGTCGGCTTGGTCGATGCGCGGCATCTGGAAGGGCTTGCCTTCGCGGCCTTGCGAAAACGTCCAGGTGTTGCGCTTGTGAGCACAGTCCCATTCGAGATTGGCAACGCCCCGGTCGAGTGCCAGGGAATAGACATGCCGCCGACCGAACAGCAGTGATAGCGGTGCGATCCGCGCTTCAATTCGCTGCGCCGCGAACAGGGCGCGGCCCTTGGCCCATGGCGGGTTTGAGACGGCCAGTCGCTCGGCAAGGAACTTGATGCGCAGCGGTGCGAAATAGAGCTGGAAGTCTCCGCCGACCTTTACTTGACGATCGCTCAGCGAACCGGTGATGCTCTCGAAGGGATGCTTGAGGAACCGCCCCTTGGTGATGAACAGCACCAGCCATACAGCGAAGATCGCGCCGACCAGGATCAGCAGCACGTTGCGAACGATGTGGCTGCTCCGCCGCCGGACGGATGGCGTTGGCGCAGGCGAATCCGAGGCGACTGGCGTTTCCATGGCCTATCATCGTCTGAGAGGGGGATTTGGTTGCGGGTTCACTTTGGTCAGATCTCCGGAAGCCGCTGTTCGGCGAACCCCCAACCATGTAGCCGCTCAGACCGCCGGATCAGCTCCGCAGCATCGCCGATCGAGAACGGTTGCGCAGTCTTCATCCCGTCCAGTTCATCCCAGCTCACCGGCACCGCGACCGGGGCGCCTTCCCGTGACCGTACCGAATATGGCAGCACGGCGGTCGCTCCGCGCTGGTTGCGCAGCCAGTCGATGAAGATGCGGCCCTTGCGCCTGGCCTTGCTCATCGTCGCGACGTAGCGGTCCGGCTCGGCAAGGCTCATGGCTTCGGCGAAGCGGCGGGCGAAGTCCTTGTGGGTGTCCCAGTCGTGCCCGCGCTTGAGCGGCACGACGACATGGACGCCCTTGCCGCCGGACAGCATTGCGAAGGCCACCAGGCCAAGGTCCGCGAGCCGGGCACGGATGTCGCCGGCGGCTCGGATGCATTCCTTGAAATCCAATCCCTCGTCGGGGTCGAGGTCGAAGATCATGCGGTCGGGACGTTCAACGTCGTCGACCCTTGCCGCCCAGCCGTGGAATTCGATCGTGCCCATCTGCACGCAGGAGAGAAGGCCCTCTGCGTCATTGAGATAGAGGTAGTCCTCCGCGCCGCCGTCCTTTTCGCGGATCGGCACGTGATGGACGTGTTCGCCGAACGTGCCGCTGTCGTGCTTCTGGAAGAAGCATTTCTTCGCCCGGCCTTGCGGGCAACGGACGAGACTGATCGGCCGGTTCGTCACGAACGGCAGCATCAGCGGCGCGACGGCGGCGTAGTAATCCGCAAGGTCGCCCTTGGAGTTGCCGCTTTCGGGGAAGATCACGCGCTCGCGGTTGCTGATCTTCACGGCAATCTCCGCCCGTGGCGGGGCCTGCGCTTTCTCCGGCGTGACAGCCCGAGCCTTCTTGTCAATCCTGAGGCCCAAAAAGCTGCCATGACGCACGCGGCCTTCGCCGGTCAGTTCGGCGAAGGCCACTTCCGCCACCAGTTTCGGGGTGACCCAGCTTGCGCCGCGTGCCTCTGCCTTATCGACGCTCAGCGGCGGGGTCTTGCGCGCCAGCTTTTCAAGCCTTGTCGCCATGTCGGCAAGACCCTCCGCGTCGAAGCCGGTGCCCACCTTGCCGCGATAGATAAGGGTCTTGTCCTCGTACTGCCCCAGCAGCAGCGAGGAGAATGGCCGGCCCTTTGCGCTCGACTTCGCCCATCCCACGATGACGAACTCCTGCCGCCGGGTGCACTTGACCTTGACCCAGTCTTTCGTGCGGCGGCCCCGGTAGGGTGCATCGATGCGCTTGGCGATGATCCCTTCCTGCCCGGCGCCGCACATCGCATCGTAGAGCGTCTCGCCAGCGCCGATCACGTGGTCGGCGACGAAGATGGGCGGCACGGCATCAGCCAGCAGCGCCTCCAGCCGTTCCTTGCGCTCGATGTTGGGCATCGCCGCCAGATTCTCGCCATCAAGTTCGAGGAGATCGAAGGCGTGGAATTCCAAGGGCTGGTCTTCGCCCTGGCTACCCTTGCCGCGCTTGAGTACGGCCTGGAGGCTGGAGAAATCGGGATTGCCGTCCGTGCCCCGGGCGATGATCTCCCCATCGATCAGGCAGGGCGGCAGGTCGAGCGCGGCGATATGCGCGGCCAACGGGCCGAACTTATCCGTCCAGTCGAGGCCGCTGCGGGTATGGACCACGACCTTGCCCCCCGCCGCCGCGACGAGCGCGCGGTAGCCGTCGAACTTTATCTCATGCATCCACAGGTTGCCGGTGGGCACGGTGTCGACCAGAGTGGCGAACTGGACGGGACGGAACTTCGGCAGCTTGCCCGCGCCTTTGCGGGAGCGGTTCTTGTGCCGCGCATTGCGAGAGGCGGCCTTCTCCATGACCTGCGCAAAGGCATCGCCCTTCTTGCCCTTCAGCGAGTGGGTGCCGCCCTTGTCGGCTTCGATCTCGGCCATGGTGCGGCCGGTGAGCACACTGGTGAGGCCCTGTTCGACGAGTGCATCACCCGTCTGCGCATGGGCATCCTTCACCTTGCGCAGCAACCAGTTCTCGCGCTTCTCGCCGGGTCTGGGCTTCATGCGCACGAGCAGCCATTCGCCCTTCATCCGCTCGCCATCGAGAGTGAAGTGGAGGTGGCCGTCCTCGATGTCCTTCGCGCTCTTGCCCGCGATCGGCGCCCAGGTGCCCCGGTCCCAGAGCATCACCGTACCGCCGCCGTATTCGCCCTTGGGGATGCCGCCCTCGAATTCGCCGTAGGACAGGGGGTGGTCCTCGGTGCGCACGGCAAGGCGCTTGTCGTCGGGATCGGCGCTCGGTCCCCGGGTCACCGCCCAGGACTTGAGCACACCATCGACTTCGAGTCGGAAATCCCAATGCAGCCGCCGCGCCGCATGCTTCTGCACGATGAAGGCGTTGCCGCCGGTCTTGCTTCGCTTGCCCGCAGGTTCGGCGGTCTTCGCGAAGTCGCGCTTGCGGTTGTATTCGGCGAGAAGGTCGGCGCCGGGGGCGCCGGCCTTGCCGCTACGCCCGCTTGCGGGCACGGCTGCCACCCGAGGGCGATGCCTTCTTCGCCGCAGGCTTGCGCGTTGACGAGGCTGACTTGCCGCCGGCCTTGCCGTCCCCGACCGACTTCTTGAGCGCCGCCATCAGATCGATGACGTTGCCCTTGCCGCTTGCCGGTTCCTCAACATCCTCCAGAATGCGCTTGTTGCTCTTCGACTTGGCCTTCTTGTCGATCAGGCGGTGGAGCGCATCGACATAGCGGTCGTGGAATTCGGCGGGCTTGAACGGTGCGGTCTTCTTGTCGATCAGCGTCGTGGCGAGGTCGAGCAGGTCGGCGTCGGGCTTCGCATCCTCGATGTCGCGGAAGTAGCCTTGCGCCTTGTGGACCTCGTCGGCGTAGCGCAGCACTTCCATCACCAGGCCCCGCCCGCAAGGCTTGATCGACACCAGTTGCTCGCGCCCGCGCACCGCCAGTTGCCCAAGGCCGACCTTGCGCGTCTTGCGCAGCGCCTCGCGCAGGACGGTGTACGCTTCCTCTGCCAGATCGTCGGCTGGGATGACGAAATAGGGCTTCTCGTAATAGAGCACATCGATCTCATCGGCATCGACGAACTGGACGAGTTCGAGCGTCTTGCGGCTCTCGATCTTGACCGCCTCGATCTCCTCCTCGTCGAGCAGGACGTAGCTGCCCTTGGAAACCTCGAAGCCCTTGATAATCTCGTCGCGGTCCACCGGGCCGACGCCGGGCGCGACTTTCTCGTAGCGGATGCGCTTGCCGCTCGGCTCATGGATCTGATGAAAGGAAATCGCCGCGCCCGATCGCGTCGCCGGGTAGACCTCGATCGGGATCGAGACGAGCGCCAGTCGGATCTGGCCTTTCCAGTATGCGCGTGCGGGCATGGGCGGTTCCTTCCTCGGCATCACAAGCCGGATCAGGGCATGGTTGTTCCCGTCGCAGTCTGGCCGGTGGGAGCAGCGAGGCTTTCGGCCAGATCATCGAGCGCCTCCTCGGGTATGCGCCGGGCGATTACGGCCATCGGGTCCTGCGGCTTGTGAGCGTCGATGACCGTGTCTTCGCCTCGCCACTGGCGCAGGCGTTCGGCCAGGTACGCGGCTCGCTGGCCGGTGATGACAGGGGCTGCCTTGCCGGGGGCGTGGCACTGCGCGCAGGCTGGCAGTTGCGCTTCGGGAAGGCCTTTCGCGACTATGGCGTGCCGGTCTGTAACGGGGCCGTGAGACAGGCCGGGCAGGCGCGCGTAATAGGTGACCGCAGCTTTCATTTGCGCCTCGTCGAGCCCGGCCGCGGCTGTCTGCATGACCGCGCTGGCCCGCTTGCCGGATTTGTAGGCCTGCAGCGCGCGCAGCATGTAGGCGGCATCCTGTCCGGCGATGATCGGGATGTCGGGCTGGGCGCGTCCTTTGCCGTCGACGCCGTGGCAGCCCGCGCACTGGGGCAAGGGAGCGCCTGCGATCGGCCGAGTGAGCGCGCGGTATTGCCGCGGTGTCATCGTCGGCAGGCGGCGCACGAAGCCGACCATGCGGCGGATTTCGTCGGCGCGGCTCTTTCCTGCCCATGCGGGCATGCCGGTGAACTTGACGCCGTGGCGGATGATCCAGAACAGTTCGCGATCGGTGTAGTGGCCCGCCGTCTTGGCAAGGTTCGGCGCTGGCGGAGTGGCGGCCTGCATGACCGGGGAGGGCGCTTCCCCCGGCGCGCCGTGGCATACCTGGCAGGACTGGCGGAAATGCCCTGCCGCGCTGACGAGGCCCGTATCGTCACGGATGACCTTGGGCGTTTGCACGGCGCTGTAGGTGCGCGCGGAATTCTGCATCGTCCAGTGCAGGAACCAGTCGGTGATCTTCCAGTGCCCGGTGGAGGCAGCGACGGGCACCAGCCCTGCCGCCGCCGCGCCCAGCCCCAGCGTGAGTGCTGCGCTGAGGGCAAGCACCACACGCCCGGTCGTGATTTTCACCATCATGTCGCGGTGCTCCGGTCTTCTCGCAGCAGGGTCGCAAGCAGGCCCAGCCCGCCGATCAGGTAACTGGCGCCGCCGATCACCAGCATCACCACGCCGCCAAGTTGCTGGTCGCCGAGCGGATCAAGCCCGTGGCCATGGTGCATCCCGTGATAGAGCGGACGCGGCGCAAGGCCAATGAGGACGCCCAGCAGGGTCATGTGCATGGACGTAAGCAGCAGGGCGCCGATCCCGCTTGCTCGGGCCGGGGGGTGGATGGCCGCGCTCCACAGCAAAAAACCGGCCGCAAGAAAGCTCGCCTGCTCGATCACGGCTATAAGGGCGTGACTATCGGCGGCGGCGCGCAAAGCGGGCAGATGCCAGCCCCAGACGGTCAGCAGTTCCAGCAACATCATGACCATCGGTGTGACGATCCGCGGCCAGCGCCTTGCCGGATCGGCAATGGTGCCCCGTGCCGCATAGGCCAGCAGCGGCGCGGCCACGGCCACGGCGATCATGTGTCCCGCCATGTGTCCAGTCATGCCCAGCGGCAGCGGCGACAGCGCCCAGCCGATCGGGACCAGAAGCAATCCGACAACCAGTGCGGCGCGCTTCACCGGCAGTCTCCGATGAACACGACGGGCAGGGCGGTGAACAGCACCGACACGAAGCTGAGGCCCGCCAGCAGCAGCGTCGATTTGGCCAGGAACCGCAGGCGGTCGACCTCGGTGCCCTCGTCATGCGGGGGCGGATCACCGACGGTGCGCTGCTGTTTCCACGCGATCCAGCCAGACAGCGCGATCACCGCCAGCGCCAATACGGTGCCAAGGGCGAACAGGACCGGGAACTTCGCGAAGGCGCCGTCCTTGGCGCAGGATATCGCCGCCCACAGGTAGGCGAAGAGGAAATGGCCCGCCCATACCGCAGGCGGCACGATGAGAGTCCAGAGCGCGACCTTGAGCCGCTCATGCCACTTGCGCCGCTCACTCATCACGCGAGCTCCGGAAACAGGCCGATAGTGAGGTACGTGACCGCCACCGTCAGCGCGAGGAAGTGCATATAGACGGTGACGTTGCGGATATCGGCGTCGTGCGCGGGCGTCATCTTCCCGGCAAGGCTGCGCGCAAGGACGTAGGCCAGCATGATCGCGGCGACGCCGCAATGCGCCGTCGTCCAGATCGCCAGCGTCCAGACGATGGCTGGATAGCTGTGCATCTGCGGGTCCATTCCTGAGAGCCAGGGTCCGGCAAGACCTGCGTAGATACCGGCAAGACTGGCCGCGATGCCCACCAGTACCAGTACGCGGGCGAGCGCGATCTTGCCGCACGCGTGAACTTCGCGTGCGCCCACCGTCGCCAGCCAGCTTGCGAGCCCGACTGCCAGAGCCACCATCGGCCACCAGACGCCCGGTCCGTCCGCCATCGCCATCGGCGGGAAGTCCTCGTGCCGGGTCCAGAAAAAGTAGTAGCCGAAGACGAGGCCCGAGAACGCCGTCGCATCCGCCATCATGGTGATGAACATCGCCCACCACCCCGGCGCCGCGTCGCCCGAGATGTAGAGCGGCAGTTCCAGCCCGTGGCCGATCGGCTTGCGGGGCTTCTCCGGAATCTCCGCCGTGCCGGTCCACAGCCATGTCAGCACCAGCGCCAGCGTCAGCATGCCCGAGGCGAGCGCGGCCCAGTAGAAGTGGTAGGTCGTCAGGATGAACACCCCGCCCAGCGCAACCGCCGTCAGCATCGGCAGCCAGCTCGGCCCGCCGAGACGGATCACTGACACCGGGCGGGCATCGAGCACCGAGGTCACGATCGTCTCGCGCCGGCCTTCCTCGGCGTCGGGCAGAAAGTAGCGGCCTTCGTCCACCTTGCGCACGAAGTCCTCCTGATCCCAGATCGGATAGCGGCTCTCGATCAGTGGGATCGAGCGGATGCCCCAGTTCTCGTCATCGGGATGGGCCAGCCACTCCAGCGTGCCCGCAGCCCATGGATTGCGCGGGGCCTTCTGCCGCCATGGCGAGCGGTACAAGTCCAGCACGATGACCGCCACACCCGCCGCGATCACGAACGAGCCGATGGTGGAGGCAAGATTGAGGCCGCCGAGGCCAAGCTCCTCCGGATAGGTGAAGACGCGGCGCGGCATTCCCTCGAGCCCCGACAGGTGCATCGGGAAGAAGCACATGTTGGCGCCCACGAAGATGAGCCAGAACGCGGTGCGCCCCAGTCGGTCCGACAGCTTCTTGCCCGTCACCAGCGGCCAATAGTAGTAGAGCCCTGCGAACAGCGGCATCAGCGTGCCGCCGATCAGCACGTAATGCAGGTGGGCGACGACGAAGTATGTGTCGTGCGCCTGCCAGTCGAACGGGGCGACGGCCACCATTACCCCGGTCAGCCCGCCGATGACGAAGATCGCCAAGCTCCCCGCCGCGTAGAGCAGCGGCGTCGACCAGACCACACGCCCCGCCCAGAGCGTCACGATGAACACGAAGATCTGCACCGCCGTCGGGATCGCCACGGCCTCCGACGCGGCGGAGAAGAACGCGAGGCTGATCTTGGGCAGCCCGGTCGCGAACATGTGATGGACCCAGAGCCCAAACGAAAGGAACGCGGTGCCCACCGCCGCCAGCACGATCCACGGATAGCCCAGTAGGTGCCGACGCGCGAATGTCGGCACCAGCATCGCGAACAGGGCGATCGAGGGTAGGAAGACGATGTAGACCTCCGGATGGCCGAAGATCCAGAACAGGTGTTGCCATAGCAGCGGATCGCCGCCGCGCGAGGCGTCGAAGAACGGCCAGTCGAGCAGGCGCTCCATCTCGAACAGCACGTCGCCTGCGATCAGCGGCGGGAAGGCGAACAGGATCATCACCGCGACGACGAGGATGTACCAGGCATAGAGCGGCATCAGGTTGAGCCGCATCCCCGGCGGGCGGCATTTCAGGACGCCGACGATCAGTTCGACGGCGGCGGCGACGGAGGACACCTCGATGAAGGACAGCCCCAGCATCCAGATATCTGCGCCGAGGCCGGACAGGTCCGTGCGCGTGGTCAGCGGCGGGTACATGAACCACCCGCCATCGGGCGCAGCATCGAAGAAGATCGAGCCCGATACGAACACCCCGCCGATCAGGAACGACCAGTATCCGAAAGCGGACAGGCGCGGAAAGGGCAGGTCGCGCGCGCCCAGCAATTGCGGCAGCAGGATGATCGACACCGCCTCGAACATCGGCACCGCGAAGAGGAACATCATCACCGAGCCGTGCAGCGTGAACAGCTGGTTGAACGTCCCTGCGTCCACCAGATCGTTGTCCGGCACCGCCAGCTGCATGCGTATGATGAGCGCGAGCACGCCCGCGAACAGCATGAAGGCAAAGGCGGTGAGCACGTACCACACGCCGACTTGGTTGTTGTTGGTGTCCGTCCAGCGCAGGAACAGTCCCTTGGGCGGTTCCCAGACCTTGCGGAGCCGCACTTCCTGCGCCTCGCGCAGCGCGATGTCGTCCTGATCGTGCAGGCTCATCGTCCCGCCTCCTTCAGCCAGCGGGCGATTGCGCGTGCGTCTGCCTCCGGCATCGCGGCGTAGGAGGGCATGCGGGCTCCCGGCTTTGACTTGTGCGGATCGCGGATGAAGGCGGCGGTGTTCTCCACGGTGGGGGCAAGGATGCCAGCGCCCAGCGTGCGGCGTGTCCCGAAGTGGGTGAGGTCGGGGCCGATGCCCGATCCCCCGCTCTGGCCGCCGTTCAGGGAATGGCACGCATTGCAGCCACTGGCCGCGAACAGCGCCGCGCCGCGACCCTGCGTGCGAATGGGCGGCTCGCGACTGGTCGCCAGCCATGCGTCGAAGGCGGCGGGCTCCATCGCGATCACGTCGAACGCCATCAGCGCATGGCTGAGGCCGCAGAACTCCGCGCAGACGCCGCGATAGATGCCCGCCTTGTCGGCCTTGACGACGAGGTAGTTGGTGCGCCCCGGGATCATGTCCATCTTCCCCGCAAGGCCGGGGATCCAGAAGCTGTGGATCACGTCGGTCGCGGTCAGTTCGAACACGATAGTGCGGCCCACTGGAATGCGCACTTCGTTGGCGGAGATCAGGGGCGGCTGGCCCTGATGTTTGTAGCGCACCCGCCACCAGAACTGCTCGCCCTCGACATGCACGCGCAGGTTCTGCGCGGCGTCGGGGAGCGGACGCATCGCGGGCAGGGCCCAGACCAACAGTGCCGTCAGCACCACCGTCGGCACGATCGCGCCGAGCCAGAGCACCATGCGCATTCCGCCCGCGTGGTCCAGTCGCCCCTCCGGCGCGCGCACCGCGAGGACGAACACGGCTACCACGCCCAGCGCGATGATCACCGCGCCGATCACCAGCACCATGGTCATCGTCAGCGTTGAGCGTGCCTCCAGCCCGAACGGTGCGAGCGCGGACTGGTGGTTGTTGCACCCGGCCAGCAAAGCCGCGCAGACGATGATCGATTTGCGCAAGATGCCCCTTGTCCCGTGCTGTCCCCTGTGTGCGCCTGACAACGCGCGAGCGGGGCAAGAGTTCGGAGAGGCGGGCGTTACAAAGGGTTGCTGGCCCCCATCACAGCAGCTTGTCGAGCGTGATCGGCAGGTCGCGGACCCGCTTTCCCGTCGCATTGTAGATAGCGTTGGCGACCGCTGCGGCCGTGCCGGTGATGCCGATCTCGCCGATGCCGCGCGCGCCCATCGGCGTGTGCGGGTCTGGAATGCCGGTCCAGATCACGTCAATCTCGGGCACGTCCATGTGGACAGGGATATGGTACTCGGACAGGCTCGGGTTCATGACCCGGCCATTGCGTTCGTCGATCTGGGTTTCTTCCATCAGCGCCAGGCCAAGGCCCATGATGATGCCGCCGCGAAACTGGCTGGTCGCGGTCTTGGGATTGAGGATGCGCCCGCAGTCGAAGGAACCGAGGAAGCGGCTGACGCGCGGTTCGCCCGTGATCGCATTGACGCGTACCTCGCAGAACATCGCCGCATGGCTGTGCATCGACCAGTGCATGAGCTCGAGCGGCGGTGGCCCTTCGCCCGTCACTTCTATGCTGTCCTGACCCGCACGGGCGAGGATCGAGGCGTATGTCTCGTGCCGCTCGGGCTCGTCACGCTTGCAAAGACCGGCATCTCGGCATGCCACGTCGTCAGGCTTGAGGCCTGCCAAGGGGGAATCATTGCCGACAATCTCCAGCAGTTCCGTGATAAGCAGGCGGTGCGCCGCGATAACGGCTGCGCCGATGGCGGCGGTTTGCTGCGATCCTCCTGCCAGCACGGTGCCCGGAAGCGTGGAATCGCCGTACTCGAAATCCATCGCCTCGATCGGCAGCCCCAGCCGTTCGGCGGTGACCTGCACTTGCGCGGTGGCGGTGCCCATGCCCATTTCGTGCGCGGCGATCCCCACGCTGGCGCCTTTCGGCGTCATGGTCAGCCGTGCAGCGCCGCCGGGCATGCGGTAGTAGGGATAAGTGCCCTTGGCGCAGCCCATGCCGATGAGCCATTCGCCTTCGCGTCGGCTGGCTGGAACCGCACTACGCTTATCCCACCCGAACGCCTGTGCGCCCGCGCGCCAGGCATCGACGATGCGGCGCGAGGAAAAAGGCAGGCCGTTTAGCGGATCGACCTCGGGTTCGTTGCGGATGCGCAGTTCGATAGGATCGATGCCCAGCGCCTCGGCCAGTTCATCCATGGCTGATTCCAGCGCAAATGTTCCCACTGATTCGCCCGGCGCTCGCATGAAAGTATTGGCCAGGAGGTCCAGTTCGACCGTGTGCACATCGAGTTCAATTGTCTCGGCATCATAGGCGCTGCGGGCAGCGAGGATGAACGGCTCCGGCATGACGTTCGAGGGCGTCTTGGCGGTAAGGCCCTTATGGATCAGCGCTTTCAGCTTTCCGTCCGCATCCGCGCCAAGGCTGACCTGCTGTTCCGTCAACGACCGACCGCCGACCAGTCGGTAAACGCCTTCGCGCGACAGGACGAGGCGTACCGGGCGTCCGCAAAGCTGCGCGGCGGCGGCGGCAAGAACATGATGCTGCCACATGCATTTGCCGCCAAAACCCCCACCGACGTAAGGCGAGGTAACAACGATCTTGTCCTCGGGAATGCCGAACATCTGTCCGAGCGACCAAGCCGTATGGCTGACAAGCTGGGAGGCGTCGTGGATGCGCAGGACATCATCCTGCCAGGCCACCGTCACCGCGTGCAGCTCGATCGCATTGTGATTGTGGCGCGGAGTGCGATAGGTCGCATCGACGCGCACGGCTGCTGCATCCAGCGCGGCTTTCGCCTTGCCCTTCTCGTCATGCAGCGGCTGGCCCATGAACATCGCGGGCCGGGCGTCAGGGCGGGCTTCGTCGAATGCTGTTACGGCAGCCACGGCTTCATAGATCACTTCGATCAGAGAGGCGGCGTGATCGGCCTGCTCCTGCGTATCCGCCAGCACCACGGCTACGGGCTGACCGTTCCAGTGGACCTGATCGTCCTGCATCACTGGAAGGCTGTCCCCGCCCGCCGCCTTGGGGTTTGACATGAACGCAGGCGGCGGCGAGAGGCGGGGCGCATTGCGGTAGGTCATCACCTCGACCACGCCGTCGGCGGCCAGCGCGCGAGCGGTATCGAGGCTGGCGATGCGGCCCTTGGCGATGGTGCTGAAAGCAATGGCGGCAAAGACCATGCCCTCCATCGGAAACTCTGCCGCGAACCGGGCCGTGCCCGAGACCTTGAGCGGGCCGTCAATCCTCGATACCGCGCGCCCCAGATGCCCATGCTGGTGGCCGATCAGCGGATCGGGCACACCGCCCGGCACCCAGTTGTCCGGCGCCAAGGCGACGGCCTTCGCCATCAGGCCCTGCGCCATGCCCTGTACGAGGCCCTTGGCGTCCTTGGCGATGTTCATGCCGGGTCTCCCGTCAGTTCCTCAAGCACGGCGACGAGGGTGCGGCGGGCGAGTTCTATCTTGAAGCCGTTATGCCGCAGCGCGCGGGCCTGGCTCAATTCGGCATCGGCCGCTGTTGCGAAGGCGACCTGGCCGACAGGCCCGCCCCGCAGGACGTCCTCGGCGCGCCGTGCGCGCCAGGGGCGATGCGCAACGCCGCCGAGGGCCAAGCGAACATCGCGGATATGCCCGTCCTCGACGGTGATCGCGCCTGCGACCGAAACCAGCGCGAAGGCGTAGCTCGAACGATCTCGCACCTTGCGGTACGTCGAACGGCGGAGGGCAGGTGGCAGTTCGATCGCGGTGATCAATTCACCCTGATCCAGCACGGTCTCGATATCGGGTCGATCGCCTGGCAGTCGGTGCAGGTCGGCCAGCGGGATTTGCCGTTCGCCTTTGGATGTGCGCGTGTGGACGACGGCATCAAGTGACGCCAGCGCAACCGCCATGTCCGAAGGGTGTACGGCGATACAGGCGTCTGAAGCTCCAAGGATCGCATGGTTGCGATTGAAGCCCTCGAGCGCGTCGCAGCCCTGTCCGACGTGGCGCTTGTTGCAGCGCGATCCGCTCTCGTCGTAGAAATAGGCGCAGCGCGTGCGCTGGAGCAGATTGCCGCCCGCCGTCGCCATGTTGCGAATCTGGGCGCTGGCACCGGCAAGGATGGCGCGGGAAAGAATGGGGTAGCGCTGCCTGACGAGCGGATGCGCCGCAATCGCGGTGTTGCGTGTCCCCGCTCCGATCATCAGGCCGGCGTTCGCAGTTTCCTCGATACCGACGGCAAGGCCGGATACGTCCACCAGAGCTTCGGGACGCTCGATCGTCTCGCGCATCAGATCAACGAGATTGGTGCCGCCTCCCAGATAACGCGCTCCGGTCCCGGCCTGGAGCACGGCGTCGCTGGCATCGGCAGCGCGTGCGTAACGCAGAGGTGTCATTGCGCTGCCTCCGTTTCGGGCATTGGTGACGGCGCAAACGTTGCCGCGATGGCATCGATGATTCCGTTATGCGCGCCGCAGCGGCACAGGTTGCCGCTCATTCGCTCGCGGACTTCCTCGGCGCTGAACGGCATTGTCGGGGCGGCGAGGTCATCCGTAACGTGGCTGGGGACACCGCGCTGCAGTTCGTCCGCCATGCCGATCGCCGAGCAGATTTGGCCTGGGGTGCAGTAGCCGCACTGGAAGCCATCGTGTTCGATGAAGGCCTGTTGCAGTGGATGCAGATCGGTGGCGGAACCGATACCTTCGATCGTCACGATGGAGCGCCCGTCGTATTGTACCGCCAGCGCAAGGCACGACAGGATGCGCTCCCCGTCCGCCAGAACCGTGCAGGCGCCGCAGGCGCCCTGATCGCAGCCCTTCTTCGTCCCGTGCAGGTGAAGGCGATCGCGCAGAAAATCCAGCAGGGACACGCGGGGGTCGAATGGGAGCTCGGCGGGCGCTCCATTAACGAGAATGCTCATCGCAGAAACCTCCTGATGCCGGATTTGGCTGATGGTCGGAGAATGCGCCTGTGTGTAACGCAGCCGGTGGCTCCGCGTGCCGGCAGCGCGGTATTGCGGTGTCGTCGTCAGGCAAAGCGATAGGGGCCGCCGCGTTCGAGCGCGGCCCGATACGCGGGCCGCGCGTGAATATTGTCGAGCCAGGCGATCGTCGAAGGACGCCCCACTTCCAGTCCTCCTCGATCCCGGGCCGCTTCGAGCGGGAAGCTCATCATGATATCGGCCGCAGTGAACGTATCGCCAGCGAACCACGGCCGGAAAGACAGTTCATGCTCGACGAAATCGAGGTGGACGTCGATCATCGGCTGCAGCTTCTTCTGTGCTGTCTTGCCCAGTAGCGGGATGCGTCCCAGCACCAGATTCACCAGCAACGGCGGCATTAGCGAGCCTTCCGCATAATGGAGGAAGTGGCGGTAGAGCAGTGCCGCGTCGTCGCCATAGGGCTTACCCAGACGTCCGTCAGCCTTGCTTGTGAGGTATTCGATAATGGCGCCGGTTTCGGCGATGATCCGTTCGGACCCGGAGTGATCGCGATCGACGATTACCGGCGACTTGCCGAGCGGATGAATGCGCCTCAGTTCGGGCGGCGCCAGCATCGTCTTGGGATCGCGTTCGTAGCGCTTGACCTCATAGGGCAGGCCGAACTCTTCCAGCAGCCACAGGACGCGCTGCGAACGCGAGTATTCCAGATGGTGGACGACGATCATCGGTGCATGGCTCTTCGTCGATTACGCGTACGATGCCAACGGACTTCGGGCGGCAAGGTTACGGCCTCAGCCCCGCCGCGTCAGAGCGCCGAATGCCTGCTTCACCTTGGAAATCCCGAAACGAAGCGCCTGACCGGGATCGATATGCGGCATGGCGGGAATCTCATCAGGATTGACGACGGCATGGAGGATCGCTGGCCCGGGTTCGGCCAGACATGCATCCACGGCGGCGGTCAGTTCGTGCGGCTTTCTTGCCGTGAACCCGCGCGCGCCGCAGGCCTGCGCGAATGTGGCGAAGTCGAGGTTGGGGAACGAGGCTCCCTCGCTCGGCGGAACTCCGGCGCCTTCCATCTCCAGATGAACAAGGCCCCAGGTGCTGTTGTCATAGACCACCACCTTGACCGGCAGCTTGTGTTCCACTGCGGTCATGAATTCGCCCAGCAGCATCGTGAAACCGCCATCGCCCGCGTGAAGGATCACCTGCCGCGCGGTATCGAGCGCCTGGACACCGTTGGCTATGCACCATGCCGGTGCCGACGGCGGCATTGTTGAACGAGCCGGTGATCTGCTGGCGCCCGCTCTGGCGCAGCCAGTTCGCCGCCCACAGCGTGACCTCGCCGGTGTCCGTTACCCACACCGCGTCCTCGGCGGCACGATCGCTGACCGCGCGGGCGATGGCCTGCGGGTGCAGCAGGTCGGGCGATCGATCGAGCGCGGCCTTTTCGTCCAGCATCGCGTCCCACTTCGCGCGGTTGGCCTTCACCGCGTTCAGAAAGGCGGTGTCGCTTCGCTGCGGCAGGGCGTCGAGCAGCATGCGCAAGGCCGGGCGCACCGATCCGACGATGCCGAGCAACCGGCGTGCGGCGACCCAGCGCGAAGGCGCGTTCGTCGATCTGCACCACACGCGTCTTGGTGGGGAGGAACTCGGAATAGGGGTAGTCGGTCCCCAGCATCAGCATGAGGTCCGCCTGGTGCAGGGCATCGACGCCGGGCCGCCCGCCGATCAGGCCGATGCCGCCGATCCAGCGCGGGTCGTCGTAAGGCAGGATATCCTTGCCGCGATAGGTATGCATCAGCGGTGCATTCAGGCGGTCCGAGAGCGCTTTCAGCTCCTCCGCAGCGGCGTGACAGCCAAAGCCGCATAGGACGGCCACGGTCTTCGCCTCGCCGATCATCTGCGCCAGCGTGGCGATGTCGGCCGCTGCCGGTGCGACTTCGAGCCGGGGGCGCAGGGTGGCGATGCTCGGCACCGGGCCGGGAACTTTCGCGGCGAAGACCTCGGGCGGGATGGAGATGTGCGCGACGCCGCGCTCGCCATACGCATGCGCGATCGCCTGTTGAATGACCGCTGCTGCCTGATCGGGCGAGGCGATGATCTCGCTGTAGACGCCGACGTTGCGGAACAGCGCGACAGGATCGTCTTCCTGCAGGTAGTCGCTGCCGCGCTTGGCCGTGGCGACGCCGCCCGAGATCGCGAGGACCGGCCATGGTCCTTGCGGGCTTCGTAAAGCTCCGGTCACTTTCGTCTGCCCTGCCGCGGCGAGCGCTGCGCCTTCCTCATGGCGCACGCCGATCCAGCGCACCTTGTTCTGACGGCGGATCGCATCGGTGAAGGGGGGGAGCGCATCGCCGACGATGCCGAAGGCCGATCTCGTCGAGAGTGGCAACGAGAAGTTCGGCTACGGTAAGGGACATGGGCGTACTCCTGCGTATATCGGGAAAGCTGTGCGCGGGTCAGCCGGGCTGGCCGTTGGAAGCGGAAATCCCTGCGTCGACGGCAAGGATCGCGCCCGTCACCAGCGCTGCGTCATCGGACGCGAGGAAGGTAACCGGGCCGGCGATGTCCTCTGCCCTGGCGTGCTTGCCCAGCGCCGAGCGTTCATGGAACTTCGCGATCAGCGCCTCATCGTCGAGCATGTCCTTGGTCAGATCGCTTTCGGTGAGGGCTGGGGCGACGGCGTTGACGCAGATGCCGGATTTCCCGAGGTCGAGCGCCAGCGCGCGGGTGAAGTTGACCACCGCATCCTTGGCGGCGTTGTAGGCAGTCATGTCCCAGTCGCCGCCGGTGCCCGATACCGAAGCGGTGTGAACGATGCAGCCCTTGGTGGCCTTCAGGTGCGGCAGGGCCAAGCGTCGAAATTTCGCAGTTCTGCCGGTGTTTTTGTGAAACCTGCATTGCGGGCCATCGTATCGGTATGCTCCCACCCTAAGACTTGGCTCGCCGGAGACGTAATAACTCCGTCCATGGCCGGTACAATGCCCATGTAGAAAAAGCCGGTATCCAAGCTCAGGGCCCCGACTTTCACCGGCACCCGGCCAGGGTTCTCTGGCAACATGGCTCCGGTCGGCTGATCCGCCACGCCTGGGCCAAATTGACTTTTTCTGTTAGTACTGATGGTCAAGTCGCTGACATTGTTGACCGTGTCGTGAAATTTGCCGGATCCGTTCGTATCGAAAGTTAGCGAGCCAATCGCTGGGCCGCCAATAGACACCTGATAAACGGCGCTGGATGTCGGTGTCGGTGAAGGTGCGGGCGCCGGAGTTGGAACTGGTGTGGGGACAGGGGTTGGAGCGGGCGTACTGCCGTTGCCTCCCGAATTATCGCCTCCACATCCCCCGGGCAACAGCAGCGCCAACGCACACGAAAAACCACCGATCGCAAATCTCATAATGCCCCCGAAGTCCCTCATCAGTCAGGACAGGGCATAGAAATTTCTAATTTTCTTAATTATATCAATATTTTATATTCGCCATACGGTGTTAATTCACAACGCCAGCTTGATTTGTTGGTTCGACAGTCTTCGTCGTTCGCCGACCAAAAGGCGAAATCATCCGCGACCCACCCATTCAATGGCACTCGCGGCGCTGCTCTGTCGCCATCCCGGCAGCCTAAAACGCTAAATATCCATAGACCAGTGAGTGGGGCCCGCAGGTTCGTCCCTCGGAGACTATCGTACGCCTACCAGCACCTGAAGCTCTTCGCGATAGCGGAATGGTGGCTTTCAGCCGGGGATCCTGGGAAGTCGCCATTCTGGGACCTACGGGAGAGCGGACATATGGCATGACGAGATTTGCGTTTCGGCAATGGTCCGCGGGGCAACCATTATTCGATCTTGGGATGGCGCGGCGACATGGCTGCCACCGCGCTACCTATCCGGTCGCCGCGTCGAAGCGCGGGGCGTGGTCGAAGTCCGCCTTGCCGAAAGGGCGGTCGCGGAACATGTAGCCATAGTAGAACTCGCGAAGGCGGCGATGGTAGTCGCGGATCTGGTCGCGATAGGCGAGTTGCGCTGTAAGGTCGGTCCGCGCCATCCCGGTCAACAGCGCCTGCACGCCAACCGAGGGCAACACCCAGCCGAGGCTGCGCGCGGTTTGATCGCGGGTCTCAAGGCCCTGCCGATAAGTGCGCACCTTGCCCGCCAAGCTCTCGTCGCCGACCTGGTGGAAGGCGAAATACCACTTGTAATGGAACGCTGTGCCCAGAGGCGCGGAATCGGCCCATTGCGGGTGACTGGCATAGAAAGCCCGCATCGTGTCCTCACGGGGAATGTCCCATGCGTGATTGACGGCCTCGCGCTGGGCCAGAGCGATCTCGGCGCCCTGGTTCACCGGGATCGCGCGGTTGATAACGACGTGACCGAGCGCCGGCAGTACCAGCACGAGCACCAGCCATAGCGCCGCAAGGCTTGCCGCATTGGCGACGCTGCTCCAGCGCAGTCGGCCGATCAGCGCGCTCAGGCATGCCCAGAACAGCAGGTAGCCAAGGACTAACCCCAGAATTACCAGGATCGCGCCAGCTACGACGCCCGATATGCCGGCGGCTACGGCGAAAGGCACGCCGATCGCCGCCCACAGCAGCGCAAGGCGCAGCAGGGTGCGGCGTCGCCACAAGGCCGCGCCGCCATGCGGGAGAGCGGCAAGCGTGCGCCAGCGCCCGGCCTCGCGCTCGCCCGATGTCAAGTCGTGGCACAAGGCGATGACGAACAGCGGGGCGAGGAACACCAGCACGAAGGCGAAGTCGAAGCGGCCGGGAAGCGCCAGTTCCGGGTTGAAGGTATCGCCATCGTAGATCTGCGCTTCGAGGCCCAGCGCCCGCACGCGCAGGATGTAAGGGGAGACGTCGCGCATCCCCAGCGCCGCGAAGGCGAGCGGTGAAGGCGCGTTCCAGGTCGGATGGAAGCTGTAGTAGGCGGCGCTGCCCGCATCCTTCTCCTTGTCGACCCAGGTGGCGATGGCGCCGATGTCCTCGGCCTGCGCAGCAGCAATGGCGGCGATGGCGGCGCGCTGGCGACCGACTTCGGCCATCCCCGCGATCAGCGCCGCCGCCGTCAGCACCGCCAGCAGGCCAACGGCGATCATGGCGAGGCGCCGGCGCAGCAGCAGGCGGGCTTCATGCATCCACAAGGTCATCGGCGCTCTCCCAGACGGCAGGTGGCGAAGGCGAGCAAGGCTCCGGCAAGCATGAGCCATCCGGCGATCACGACCAGCCCCGGCAGAGCGCGGGCGGCGAGTGTCGCACCGTCTGGCGCGCGATACGTGAAGTCGGGCATCTTTTCCCAGTTACCGGCGGCAATGCGCTTGCGGCGGTCGGCGTCCGCGTCGCTCGCGGTGTCGTTGGCATAGGTGACGCCATCGGCCTGCAGCCGGTTCAGCCGCTGGACGAGGTCGTAGCGATAGGCTTCCGCCTGTTCGAGAAAGCTGCGATGGGCCGCAAAGTCGGTCCCCGCGGCTGCCATCGACAGCGAGCGCAAGGCGATCGCCGGACTGATTGCGCCGACCATGCCGACAATGGCGTTCTGCGAGCCCTGTGCCGCGTAGCTTTGGCCGCTGTAGCGCTCGAACAGCGCGGAGGTGACTTTCTCTCCCTCCACCGCGAGAAGCCCCTTGTAGTTGACCGGCAGGTCTTCCACCCGCGTCACGCCGTAGAGCCGGAGCACCGATCGCTTGAAGGCGGCGAAGTGCGGATCGTCGGGGTTGTGGGCATCGCCGAGGCGGCGCAAGTCGCGGGCGATCGCCACTTCGGTCTGCAGGCGGTTCTGCAGGGGCACCGCCGCGCTGGCGATATCCGGCGCCACGCGCGGGAGCAGGACGACGCTCACCGCCCAGATCGCCACGAGCGCCAGCAGCGCGTCGCGGCTGCGGCCGACCAGCGTGGAAACCAGTACGATGGCCGTGACCCACAAGAGCAGCCATGCCGCATAGCCCAGCACGATCACGGCCATCGGCAGGCTTGCCGCGCCTGACGTACCCGCTAGCGCGACGAGGCCCAGGATCGCAGGCAGCATCACCAGCAGGGCGACGGTGCCCAGCGCGCGCAGCTTGCCGCGCACGATCGCCCCGCGCGTCGCGCCCTGCATCATTAGCACGCGCAAGGTGCCGCGCTCCGTCTCGCGAGCGACGGCGCCATAGCCGAGGAAGATTAGCAGCAGTGGCGCCACCGTCTGCAGCACGAAGGCGGGCGTCAACTGGCCGAAGCGGACCAGCAGCGAGCTCTGGTTGACATCGCCGAAGTTGGCGGTGTTCTGGCGGTGGCCTTCGAGGAACATCGAATTGCCGGTGAAGGCATCGACGCCCGGATCGAAGGCGGCGAGCGCGCTCAGCGGGCGGAAGATGAATGTGCCGTAGTGGACCATGCGATGCGGATGCCGGTCGGGCTGCGCGTCGAAGGCCTGCTCGGCCTCGTGCTGGTGACGGGCGCGCAAGTTCTCGATCTCGCGCTGGTGCGACCAGGAACTTGCAACCGCCACCAGGGTAAGCAGCACCAGCAGCACGCAGGCGATCACGGCGACGCGGTTGCGGCGCATCAGCCGCAGCTCGTCGCGCGCTATCAGGGGTGCGGCGTTCATGCCGCCACCCTCTGCGCGGCGACCGCGAAGCGGGCGTGCAGCGCGCGCACGTCGAAGCGGTCCTCGCCCCGCGCCGTCACGTCCTCGACGATGCGCCCGGCTTCGAGGAAGCAGATGCGATCGGCGATGTCGGCGGCGCTCAGCAGGTCATGCGTCACCATGAGCACGGCGGTGCCACGTGCGCGCACCGCGAGCACCAGAGCGTTGAAGTCCGCCGTCGCCCGCGGGTCTAGGCCGGAAGTCGGCTCGTCGAGCAGCAGCACCGGCACTTCGCGCAGCAGTGCGACCGCGATGGCCACCTTCTGACGCATCCCCTTTGAGAAGGCGCCGAGCCGCTGGTCCCAAGCGCGCTCCTGCAGGCCGGCGGCGGCGAAGGCCTCGACGATCGGCGCGCGGGCCTGCTTCCCGCCGGAGAGGGCCAGCAGGTATTGCGCGTTCTCCACGGCGGTCAGATGTTCGTAAAGCGCGACGTTCTCGGGCAAGTAGGCGATCTGGCGGCGAGCGTCGTCAGGCGCGACGCCGGGATCGATGCCGCAGACCGAAATGGAGCCGGCCTGCGCCTTCACGAAGCCCAGCAGGGTCGACAGCGTGGTCGATTTGCCCGCACCATTACCACCCAGCAAAGCGGTCACGCTGCCTGCGGGCGCCGAGAGCGAAAGACCGTCCAGAACCCGGTGGTCGCCGTAAGTGACAGCGAGGTTCTCGATCAGGATCGGCAGTGTCGTTTCAATCATAATGTTTCCCGAATATTGCTAAAGAAGTCAGGATTTCTGCGGATTTTGCGGCCTCCTGCCTTATTAATTGATATGATGCAACATATCATTGACGGCCGCCGTTTGTGCTGACAGAAGCCCGCCCGAACGAGGCACCGCGCTGCCTCGGGACATAGTCACCGTGGGGATCGCATGCTTCGCTTTACCAGGAATCGCCGGCTGCTTGCCGGAACTCTGCCGTTCGCCATCGCGCTGGCGCCGTCTGGCGGTGCCTTGGCCGAAGAGGCCGGAGCCGAAGGTGAGGAGCGCAGCGAGGCGATCACCGTAAACGGCGTGCGCCAGGCCTATCGCGGCGACTTCGCGGTGTCGGAAATCCCACAGTCGATTGCCGAGATCGATGCGAAGACGCTGGAGCAGAACGGCATCCAGCGGCTGACCGACGCGCTCGATCTCAACGCCTCGGTGGTGCGGCAGAACACGCTGGGCGGCTTGTGGGATGCCTTTGCGATCCGGGGCTTCGCTGGCGACGAGAACATGCCGAGCGGCTATCTCGTCAATGGCTTCAACGGCGGGCGCGGTTTCGGCGGGCAGCGTGATACGGCGGGGATCGAGCGGGTCGAAGTGCTCAAAGGGCCCGCTGCAGCGCTGATCGGGTGCGGCGAGCCGGGCGGCACGATCAACCTCGTGGCCAAGCAGGCCGAATTGGGCCGCAGCTTCGGCACCGCCGCGATCCAGTACGGCAGCTGGGACCGGGTGCGCGGCGAGGCCGACGTCAACATCTCCCTGACCGGAGGTCTTACCGTGCGTCTGATCGGCTATGGCGAGGAGGGCGATACCTTCCGCGATCACGTCCATCAGTCGCGCTGGGGCTTCCTGCCCTCGGTCGGCCTCGCGCTCGGACCGGATACGCGCCTGACCTACGATCTGGAGAAGACCCGTGTGTCGGTTCCGTTCGATCGCGGCATCGTGGTGCTGGACGGCAATTTCGACACCGTCCCGCGATACCGCTTCCTTGGCGAGCCGGGTGATGGCGATACGGTCGCCCGCGCCGAAGGGCACCAGTTGCGGCTCGACCATCAGTTCAGCAACCGCTGGAGTCTGCTGGTGGGCCGAAGCATTCGCGATACGCTGCTCACCGGATTTTCCTCCGATGCGGAGACGGCGGCCTCGCGCCAGGCGCTCTACACCGACGGCCGCTCGCTCTCGCGCCAGCGTCGTTCGCGTCGTTACGATGCACGGCACTATGTACTGCGCGTGGAACTGGCGGGTGAATTCGAGACCGGCGCGCTGACGCATCGCGTGCTGATCGGTGCCGACTACGACAATTTCGATTACAAGCAGTTGTTCCTGCGCTTCCGCCCGCCTGCCCTCAGCACCAATCCAACGGCGCAGCAGGGTAATGTGATCGATATCCTCGACCCGGTCTACGGCCGATTCGCGCTGCCTGTCGGCGCGACCATGATGGATCGTACTGACCACCAGCGTTCGATAGGCGCTTACGTGCAGGACCAGATCGAGGTGACTAACCGGCTTCAGGTCCGCATCGGCGGGCGCTTCGACCACCTGACGCTGGAAACCGACAATCGCCTGACCAGCCAGAACAGCCGCCGCAAGCGCAGCCGCTTCAGCCCGCAAGCCGGCGTGGTCTACGAACTGAGCGATCCGGTGACGATTTACGCCGCCTATGGGCAGGGCTTCCGGGCCAATGTCGGCACCAATGTCAACGGGCAGATCTTCGATCCCGAAAACAGCGAATCCTTCGAGGCAGGTGCCAAGCTGAGCCTGCTGGGCGGAGCGCTGACCGGAACGCTGTCGGTGTTCCATCTCACCAAGGCCAATGTGCTGGCGACCGATCCCAACGCGCCGGGGTTCTCACTGGCGCTGGGCAAGGCGCGCAGCCGCGGCGCCGAGTTCGACCTTGCCGGGAAGCTGCCGGGCCGCGTCGATGTTCTAGTGAGCTACGCCTATGTCGATGCCGAAGCGCGCTCGGCGATGGTGGACCCCAATACCTCGTTCCAGGTGCAGGTCGGCGATGCCCTGGTGAACATCCCGAAGCACAACCTCAATATGCAGCTCGCCAAGTCCTTCACTCTGGGCAAGCGCGAGGTGCAGATCGGCGCGGGCATGCAATACGTGGGGAAGCGCTGCGGCGAAACGGGCACCGATTTCATGCTGCCCTCGCACGCGCTGTTCCGCCTGTTCGGCAAAGTCGACGTGATGGAGCATCTCGAACTGTTCGGTTCGGTGACCAATCTGTTCGATGAACGCTGGTACGCCAACAGTTACTCGCCGCTCTGGGTGCAGCCCGGCGCGCCGCGTACTGGGACCATCGGCCTGCGCGCGCGCTTCTGATGGCAGGGGATCGATCGATGCTGAAGTTCGCCGTCCTCGCCGCCACTCTCGCCATCACGACTGCCGCTGCAGCGGCGGAATCGGCACCGCCCGCCGTGCTGCCGCCTGCGCTGGCATGGTCGGGCGCGAGCGAGAAGCTGATCGTCCAGTCCGGCGATCCGTGGATCACCCCGGCCGAGGCCTCAGGGTTCCAGGCCACGCCGCGCTATGACGAAGTGCGCGACTGGCTCGACAAGCTGGCCAAGGCCTCGCCACTTATCTGGGTCGAGAGCTTCGGCAAGACCGGCGCAGGCCGCGACCTGTTGATGGTGCGCGCCAGCACCGGCGGACCGGGCAAGCCCGTCGTGCTTGTGCAGGCGGGTATCCACTCAGGCGAGATCGACGGCAAGGATGCCGGCCTCATGCTGCTGCGCGACATCGCGGTGCGCGGCAAAAGCGGCCTGCTCGACAAGGTCGATCTCGTCTTCGTGCCGATCCTCAACATCGACGGGCATGAGCGCTCGAGCCCCTGGAACTTCCTCCACGTGCGCGGCCCCGAGGCCAAGGGTACCGAGGGGAACGCGCGCAATATCAATCTCAACCGTGATTACGCCAAGCTCGACACGCCCGAAGTGCGCGCGATGGTCGCGCTGCTGCGGCGGCTGGACCCGGCGCTCTACATCGACTGCCACGTCAGCGGCGGCTTCGACATGCAGTATGACGTGACCTACACATATGCAGGCTGGGGCAAGTATGCGCGCCACCGCGCTACCGCGCTATGGCTGGAACAGCGCTTCGGCCCGACCGTGAAAGCGGCGCTGACGCGCGCCGGGCACGAGCCGATCATTTACCCCAGCCCGATCGACACTCGCGATCCGCAGAAGGGAATCCGCTACAGCCCCGAAGGTCCGCGTTATTCGACAGGCTATGGCGACTTCATCGGTGTGCCCACGGTGCTGGTTGAGAACCACATGCTCAAGCCCTACCGCCAGCGCGTGCTCGGCACTTATGTGCTGCTGGAGGCCGCACTCAAGCTCGCCGCACAGGACGCGGGACGCATCGCCGAGGCCAAGGCGATCGACCGCGCCGAACGCCCCAGGCAGTTGCTCACCCGCTGGGCTCCGGCCAAACAGCCGATCGGCTGGGTGGACAAGTTCAAGGGCGTCGCCTTCGAGACATACCATTCGGCGGCCACCGGCCGGATGGAGCAGCGCTGGACCGGCAGAAGGATCACGTTCTGCATGCCGATCATCGGGCAGAAGCCGACCGAGGCTGTCCCACTCCCCGAGGCCTGGCTGATCCCCGCAGCGCAGACCGAGGTGATCGAAAAGCTGCGCCTGCATGGCATCGGCTTTGAAACGCTGGCAACCGACAGGGTCCTTCGTGTGGACACGGTGCGCCTTCATGACGTCAGGCTGGCCCCGGCCCACGATGGACGCATCCCGGTGACGGCGCGTTTCACGCACGAACAGAGCGAGGCGGCGATCCCGGCAGGCACGGTGCGGGTTGCATCCGACCAACCGCTCGGACTGCTCGCGGCGGCGCTGCTGGAGCCGGAAAGCCTGGACAGCTTCCTCGCGTGGGGCCTGTTTCCCGAAGTGCTTTCGGCTCCCGCAGGAACAGAGGATTTCGTGATGGCGCCGATCGTCGACGCGTTGCTGGGATCAGATGCCGAACTATGCGCGGAGTTCGTCAGCAAACTGGCTGCGGACAGCACTTTTGCTGCCAGCTCCAAAGCGCGCTTACAGTGGCTGTCTGATCGCCTTCCTCATCGCGACGGGTTCAGCCGCGTCTATCCAATACAACGGGTGGTTGTCGAAAATTGGCTCGGCAAAATGTAATGACCGCAATGGGCGCGTCTGAGCGGCTTACGCGGCCGACATCGCCGACCCTTTTCGGTCACACAATCGCCGATTTCCATTCCCCAGGTGCAGCCCGTCTGCTTTGTCGGTCACCAAGTAGGAATGGTACGATGTTGTCTGACTAAGGCTATATCTGCGGTATGGGAGTCCAAGATTTGCGCCCGTTCAATTGCCGTCGGCATCGACCATGAACACTACGGGCTTGCCGCGCGATGCGGGATCCCATCCGGCCGACAGGGCTGCCCTTACGCCGCGCGAAGCAATCGTGTCGTTGATATGCAAACGCCCTTTCGGCAACCCTTTCAGCAGGCGCTTTGGAGCCGGAAATTCCAGCACCGCTTCACGCGCCATGCCGTGCTGGCGCAGAGAAATTGTCATCCCCTTCCAGCCATCGGAAGAGGACAATTGGGGATCGCTGACGAGCTCCCAGTCATATTTGAACCCGTCGATTTCGATGGTGCCACCACGGCCATGTTTATGAAGCATGGCACGCCTTTAGCATGTCGGCGGCAGCACTCCACCCCGCATCCGGGCCGCGCATCTATGCGCATGACCCTAGTCGTCCAGCCAACCGCATAGTATCTCGCCCTCGTGCCCTTCGGGCGCCAGCGCCGCGCGCGACGCTTCCAGCAGTGGTGGCAGTGCCTGCATGAAAGCGTAGGGCGGATTGACGATAAAAAGGCCTGCGCCGTTATAGATGCCAGGCTGCTCGCTGTCGTACAGCCAATGCTCCACCACCAGAAATTTCGGGATGCCGAGCCTGCGCAGCTGCGCCTTCCACCGCTGGTGCGTGGCGCTGTCTTTCAGCGGATACCAGATTACCGTCACGCCATGTGCCCATTTGCGGTGGGCGGCGGCGAGGGTGGCGGTGATGCGCGCGCGTTCGTCCGTCTGCTCATAGGGCGGGTCGACCACGACCACGCCTCGAGGAGTCCGGGGCGGCACCATCGCCAGCCAGAGTTCATACGCGTCGCGTTCATGTATGGCCGCGCCGGTGCCCCGCATCGCGCCGCGCAGGGTACTGGCATCGTCCGGGTGCTTTTCGTTGAGGATCAGGGCGTCCTGCGGGCGCAGGAGCTGCGCCAGAAACTGCGGCGAGCCGGGGTACAGGCGGGGTTCGTCGCCCCCATTCACCGCATGCACGGCGGCCCGATAGTCGTCCAGCAAGGGGTTCGCGTCGGCAAAGGCCCGCAGCACGCCCTGCGTGGCCTCGCCGGTGCGCTGCGCGTCGTCGCCGCCAAGGTCGTACAGCCCGCAGCCGGCATGGGTATCGATCAGGGTCAGCGCGCCCGGCTTGTGCTGCAACGCGCGTACCAGCGCGATCAGGAGGCTGTGCTTTACGACATCGGCGCTGTTGCCGGCGTGGAAGGAATGGCGATAATTCATTGCGGTTCAAAAATCCTGACGATCAGCCTCTAAACGAGTTGCTGAACCTTCTGCAAAGCGAAGTTATGATCGTGCCTTTTTTGTCAGGCGCGGAAGCGGAGCGCTATGCGGTTGAAGTAACCAATCCGGCACCCGCATAGAGTCCTACATCGCATTTCGGCGAAAGGCTCCAAGCCTGCGTCAGCGATCGCCATTGGAGATGCGAGCCTGATCGCAACCGATGCTAATCGCCAGGGCGGGGTTCGCGGCGGTGAGCCCTTGCCGCCGGAGGCGACCAACCATGCGGTGAACGAATATCTGGCCGTGCTCGACGATGCCGCGTTTGGCGCCGCGACGCCTGTCGTTCCGAAGTTCCTGTCGCCTGCCGATCCTGCCGCGCGCTGGACCAGCGCCAAGGGCGGTCAGGCGTTCTTCGCCTACTGCACCAATTATCTGATCGACCTGAAGAACGCCGTCATCATGGATGTGGAAGCGAGCACGGCGGTGCGGCAGGCTGTTGACTGCAGCACGGCGGATGATCGATCGCGTCCAGGACCGGTTCGAAGTCTGGCCCGCGCGACTGGCGGCGGACACCGCTTATGGTTCTGCAGAAAACTTAGCGTGGCTGGTGCACGAGAAAGGGATAAAGGCACATATCCCGATCTTTGATCATAGCAACAGGCGCACCGGCAGCTTCCAGCGATCCGCCTTCCGCTTCGAGCATAAGCGCGATGTCTATGTCTGCCCGGGGGAAAAGGATCTGAAGCGGCAGCATCGCAACTTCGCAACATCTCGCTCCGGTGTCGATCAGGATGGCTTCATGTGATATCCGTGTTGCCTCACGAAGAAATGTTCCCGAGCAACGCGACCGTTGCCTCACGTAATTGTTCCTTACAGGCCCTCGCGCAGCAATGCCATTGCATGTGACGGATTGCCGTGCAGCTGAGCCGTAGGCGAGGCGGAACGGTAATCCGTCACATGGCCGTGAGGATGGTTTCCGTGTCGCCTGGCGCGGCGCTGGCCAGCCCGGAAGAGTGGCTGAACACCAGCGCTCGCGCGTGTTCGGTGCGCCAGCCTTTCAGACGGCGCTGGATAGTCCGCAGGAGGCCGTCCGGGTAGATGTTCGGCTGCTCGGCTTGCAATTTCTCCAGTAACTCCCGCCCGGTACGCCAAGGCTCGTCTTCGAACCAGGCCTTTAACCCGGGTTATTCACGAGCCCGCCGCTCTGGTGTGTCCCGAGCTCGATCGGTGTTTGGCGGCTTGACTTGGGCGAGCGCCTGCGCCGGTGTTTTTCACCGCGTCAGGAGCAATGGGCTTTTCGAGGTTGACGGGACGAGGGCTCGGGTTTCGGCGGCATGGCCGCGCTGGCTATGTCGGCGCTGGCCGAAGACCGGTGGCGATGGCTTTGAACGCGCCGGCGTCGGGGCATGCTGACGCGAAGGCGACACGGATACGCGAGGCGCTCTCGATGACGCGGGCAGCGACCTTGAGCAGCCGCACGCGCAGAGTCGCGAACTCGGCAGCGGCCAGCGCAGTGGCCTTGGGGATGGCCTGCTGGATGCGCCACATCAGCCAGTAGGCGGCGGTATGCAGGATGAGGCGCATCTGGTTGGCATTGGCCG
>NZ_BAAILP010000022.1:0-4564 GCF_054589055.1 Novosphingobium sp. 11B
TGATCCGGGACCGCTGGCCGTGAACAGCCCACCTCGCGGCGCGCGCAGCAAAGTCGCACCTAAAGACAGCCACCGGTCCCGGATCAAGTCCGGGACGACGGGGGTCTTACCCGCCGATCTTCTTCATTCGCACCGCGACGCCGCCCTTGAAGAGCGCGAGGACGCGGCCCTGCACCGGCTGGCGGTCGAACGGGGTATTGCCCGCGGCTGCGGCCATCTTGTCCGAATTGACGATCCACGGCCGCTCGGGATCGAGCACAGCGATGTCGGCCTCGGCGCCGACCGCCAAGCTGCCTGCGTTCACGCCCAGCAGCTTCGCCGGGTTGGCGGCGATCAGCTCGAAGGCGCGGGCCATGTCGATCACGCCGTCGCGCACGAGGCTCATCGTCAGCGGCAGCAGCGTCTCCGCGCCCGCCATGCCGGGGGCCGAATCGCTGAACGGCAGGCGCTTGTCCTCGGGGCCGCGCGGATCGTGGCCCGAGGCGATCACATCGATGGTGCCGTCGGCGATGGCGGCGACCACCGCCTTGCGATCCGCCTCGCAGCGCAGCGCGGGCGAGAGGTGGGTGAAAGTGCGGAACGCCCCGATCGAAAGGTCGGAAAGCATGAAGTAGGCCGGGCTCACCCCCGCCGTCACCTTCAGCCCGCGCGCCTTGGCCGCGCGCACCAGTTCCAGCCCGGCGGCGGTCGTGACGTTGCGGAAGTGGATCGCGGCATTCGCCATCTCGGCCAGCGCGATGTCGCGGGCGATCGCGAGAGCCTCTGCCTGCGCAGGTGCGCTGGGGAGGCCGAGGCGGGTCGCCATCTCGCCCGCCGTGGCGACGGCATTGCCGACGATCCCGGCGTCCTCGGCATGGGCAATGACGACCATGCCCAGCATTCCGGTGTACTGCAGCAGGCGCAGCATCGTGCCCGAATCGCCGATCCAGCGCCGCCCGGTGCAGACCGCGCGCGCACCGGCATCGCGCATCATCGCGATCTCGGCGAGCGCCTTGCCCTCCAGCCCCTGCGTCGCGGCGGCGAGCGGGTGGACCCAGAAGTCCGGCTTGCCCGACTGCGCCGCGAAGCGCACCCGCGCCGATACGTCGAGCGGTGGGTTCTGGTCGGGCATGAGCGCGGCGCGAGTGATGCCGCCGAAGTGGAACGCGGGCTTGTCGATCGCGAAGACGCCGATGTCGACGAGGCCCGGCGCCACGATCTGGCCCCGCGCGTCATGCACGGTGTCGCCGTCCTGCGGGGCGACGTCGGCGCCGATCGCGGTGATGAACCCGCCCTCGCAGCGCACGGCGCCGCTCTGGATCGAGCCGTCGGCCAGCAGCAGGCGGCCGCCCGTGACGGTCAGGGGTGCGTGAAGACTCATGCCCAGCCCTCCATCTTGCGGCCTTTTCGGGTGAGGACGTCGAGGCAGGCCATGCGGATCGCCACGCCCATTTCCACCTGCGTGGTGATCATCGAGCGCTCCACATGGTCGGCGACGTTGCTGTCGATCTCGACGCCGCGGTTCATCGGGCCGGGGTGCATGACCAGCGCGTTCGATTCGGCCAGTTCCAGCCGGTCCAGCGTCAGCCCGTAGAGGTGGCGGTATTCGCGCGGCGAGGGGATGAACTGGCCTTCCATGCGCTCCATCTGCAGGCGCAGCATCATGACCACGTCGGCGCCCTTCAGCGCAGCGTCGAAGTCGTGGAACACCGTCACGCCCATCTGCTCGATGTCGGCGGGCATCAGCGCGGGCGGCGCGCAGACCCGCACGTCGGCGCCCAGCGAGGCGAGGCACAGGATGTTCGAGCGCGCCACGCGGCTGTGCAGGATATCGCCGCAGATCGTCACCCGCAGCCCGTTGAACGCGCGCTTGGCCTGCCGGATCGTCAGCGCATCGAGCAGCGCCTGCGTCGGGTGCTCGTGCTGGCCGTCCCCGGCGTTGAGCACCGGGCAGTCCACCTTGTCCGCGATCAGCTGCACCGCGCCCGAGGAGGCATGGCGGATGACGATGGCGTCGGCGCGCATGGCGTTGAGCGTCATCGCCGTGTCGATCAGCGTCTCGCCCTTCTTCACGCTGGAGGTGGCGACCGCCATGTTCACGACGTCGGCGCCGAGGCGCTTGCCCGCGATCTCGAAGCTCAGGAGTGTGCGCGTCGAGTTCTCGAAGAAGGCGTTGATGATGGTCATGCCGGAAAGCAGCTCGACCCGCTTCTGCGCGCCCCGGTTCATTTCGACCCACTGTTCCGCCTCGTCGAGCAGGAACCAGATCTGGTGCGGGGCAAGGCCCGCAATGCCCGTGAGGCCGCGATGCGGAAAGGCGAGGGCGCCTGCCGGATAGGTATATTCTGGAGGTGTCATTAAAGACCACGCCATAGGCGGGGAGCCGGGGGTGAGCAAGGGCGATCCAGCCATTCCTCCCCCGATGCGAAAAGGAATGGAACCGCTTTGGTGCCCGCCCCTTTCCCATTCCGCACCGCAGCAGGTAAGGCTGCATGCGAAAGGCAGGTCGTTACATGAGATTCGCGCGCAAGGTCTGGAAGTTGCTGGTCGCCGTGAAGGATGCGCTGGCGCTGCTGTTCCTGCTGGCTTTCTTCGGGGTGATCTACGCCGCGCTCTCGGCGCGGCCGGTCGGCGGCAAGGTGGAGAACGGGGCACTGCTGCTCGAACTCGACGGCACCGTGGTCGAGGAGAAGAGCAAGGTCGATCCGCTCCAGCTGCTGACGTCCGGCGGCGAGCAGGTCCATGAATTCCAGGCCCGCGATGTCGAGCGGGCGCTGCGGCTGGCGGCGAGCGACAAGCGGATCAAGGCGGTCGTCCTCGACCTCTCGCGCTTCATGGGCGGGCGCTATGTGCACCTGCATGATATCGGCGCGGCCATCGACGAAGTGCGCAAGGCGGGCAAGCCGGTGCTGACTTTCGCCAATCTCTATGCCGACGACGGCGTGCAGCTGGCGGCCCACGCCAGCGAGGCCTGGGTCGATCCGATGGGCGGCGCCTTCGTGGCGGGACCGGGCGGCAACCTGCAGTTCTACAAGGGGCTTTTCGACAAGTACGGGGTCAACGCGCATGTCTACCGCGTCGGCACCTATAAGTCGGCGGTCGAGCCCTACATGCGCACCGACCTCTCGCCCGAGGCGCGCGAGGACTTCAAGCTGATCCTCGATTCGCAGTGGAACGCCCTGCGCGCCGAGATCGCGAAGGCGCGGCCCAAAGCGCAGCTCGATCGCATGGTCGCGGACCCGGTCGGCTGGAACAAGGCGCACGGCAACGACATGGCCGAGGCCGCGAAGGCGGCAGGCCTGATCGACCGCATCGGCGACCAGACCGAGTTCGAGGCCCGCGTCGAGAAGCTGGTGGGCGAAACCACGATCGGCCATTCGGACAAGGACGCGCCGGACTACGCGCATACCGGGCTGGCGACCTGGCTGGCGGCGAACCCGGTGAAGGGGGAGGGCGCCAAGATCGGCGTCGTCACCATCGCCGGAGAGATCGTCGACGGTGAGGCTGGTCCCGGCACGGCGGGCGGCGACCGCATCGCCGCGCTGCTCGACGAGAACCGCGAAGAGGGCATGAAGGCGCTGGTTGTGCGGATCGATTCGCCGGGAGGCTCGGTCATGGCGTCGGAGCGTATCCGCCGCGCGATCCAGCGCTGGCGCGATGCCAAGATCCCGGTCGTGGTGTCGATGGGCACGATGGCGGCGAGCGGCGGCTACTGGGTCTCCACGCCCGGCCAGCGCGTGTTCGCGGAACCCGCGACGATCACCGGCTCGATCGGCGTCTTCGCCTTCGTGCCCAGCTTCGAGAAGACGCTGGCGGACTTCGGCGTGACCAGCGACGGGGTGCGCTCCACGCCGCTGGCCGGGCAGCCGGACATTCTCGGCGGCTTCACGCCCGAGGTCGAAGCCATGCTTCAGGGCTCGGTGGAGAGCATCTACGGCAAGTTCCTCGGCATCGTCGGCAAGGCGCGCGGCAAGACGCCGCAGCAGGTCGACGCGATCGCGCAGGGGCGCGTGTGGCCAGGTGCGGACGGGCAGCGGCTCGGCCTCGTCGACCAGATGGGCGGGCTGGACGATGCGCTCGCCTATGCCGCGAAGCTGGGCGGCGTGGGCAACGGCAAGTGGCAGGCAGTCTATCTGGAGGAACCGGAGGATTCGTTCAGCGCCTTCGTGCAGAGCATGACGTCCGGTTCGCAGGAGCAGGCGGCAGCCTACGACTTCGCCGGGCTGGTGGCGCAGCGCCAGCGGCTGCAGATGGCGCAGGCGGTGGCGCGGCTCGACGGTGTGCTGGGCGCGCAGGGCGTGCAGGCATACTGCCTCGCCTGCGCGGCCGGGCCGGACTATCGCGCGGTGGCAAAGCCGGCGGGCGAGGGTTCGACCGTGGCGATGCTCGCGCGGCTGGCAGGGTGGAAGTAGGCTGACAGGGTGGCGCGCGGCCCTTCGACAAGCTCAGGGCGAGCGGGGGCGGGGTAGTTCGCTTTCCTCTCCCCGCTCATGCTGAGCCTGTCGAAGCACGAGCGGAAGCACTCACCCATCGTCATTGCGAGCGTAGCGAAGCAATCCAGGGCAGCATTACGCCGCCCTGGATT
>NZ_BAAILP010000023.1:0-8745 GCF_054589055.1 Novosphingobium sp. 11B
ACAAACAAAACACTCCCGGGCTGAAAACCAGCCCCATATGGTGACGCGGGGTGGAGCAGCCCGGTAGCTCGTCAGGCTCATAACCTGAAGGTCGTAGGTTCAAATCCTACCCCCGCAACCAAACATTACAACAACTTAGCAGACATACGCCGCGCCGAGCAAAAAGCCGTGTCCGCAACAGGTCCGTTTTATAACGCTGACGGAAAGGTTGATGAGCCAACCGATGTTGACCCGAAGAATCTCTGCGGCGGCACGCTCAATCCTGCCTGCGATCCGGTAACAGGTCTCGCTCCGGATCCTTCGCGCTCCGATTGCATGCTTGCCACCGTTGGGCTGGTTCACATGCTGTCGCATGGCGGTGTGGTGCGGATTTGCGGCGAGGATGTATCGCTCGCTTATGCCAAGCCATATACCTTGGACCCTGACTGGCACTGGGACGGCAAGCTGGACCGCGAGCGCACCTCGAGCGTGGCGTTTCAGTCGATGCGGTCTGAAGCAGGTATGGCCACGGCGTGGGCTGTAGCCTCGGATGGGGTCTATCGCTTCGGTACTGCGCCACTTCCTCAATTCAGCCCGTTCCCCAAACGCAGGCTTGGCGATGCTGTAGACAGGTCCCACCCCGAATACATCCTAATCCCAACTGATATGAACCAACGCCATTCCCTGAGTGGGAGAAGTTTCATCCTCGTGCCCCGCTGAAGGCCTGTCCGAGCGCTAATCCACCCATCTCGGCGATTCGGGAGGCCGCCGGCCGCACTCCATACCGGCCTGTAGGTACCCGCCGCTCGCAAAGGGAAGCAGGTCGATTGGGCACTACTCTTGCAGCCCGTTGAACAGTCGCTCAGCGGAAATACGGCCTTACCGTCATTTGGAACGGTGTAAGGATCATCATCGCAAGCTGGTGAACTCCAATTCGAAACGCGCCAGATACTTGCGCAGGCGGTCTGCATCGTTGGTACTGGCGCGGCGCTCGCGCGAAGCAGCGAATAGCCGCCGCCCCGCATCAGACAAGGAAGCGCTTTCGCGGCAGACCGCCACGACATATGCAAGCTGGACGCGGTCGAACGGGTCGATGGCGGCGACCTGCTCCGCGCTCAAAACGTTGGAGAGCCCATCTTCGCTGCTCCTCCCTCCGGACCACAGGCGCTCCAGCCTTGCCACCTCGCTATCGACTGTAGCGACGTCGATGCGACCCTTCGGTGCGAAGGTCGCCATTCGGGTAACGCTGGCGGCAAGGTCGCGGAAGTTGCCGTTCCAGGTCGCCGCCGGCGAGGTGGCAAAGGCAAGAAAGCGGGCGCGGGCTTCCTTGTTGAATGACACGCGCTCGCCCTCGCGCTCGGCATGACGATCGAGTTCGTAGTCGAGGTTCGGTTCAATGTCCTCGCGCCGCCGGGCAAGACCCGGAAGCGTGAAAGTCCAGAGGTTGAGGCGGGCGTAGAGATCCTCGCGGAAAGTGCCCTCGGCGACGCAGCGGGCAAGGTCGCGGTTGGTCCCTGCAATCAGTTGGAAGTCGCTGGCGACTTCACTGTCGGCACCGACCGGCAGGAAGCGCTTGTCCTCGATCGCGCGCAGGATCATCGCCTGCTCGTCGAGACCAAGTTCGCCGATCTCGTCGAGGAAGAGGATGCCCTTGTCGGCGCTGCGCAGCAGGCCGGCGCGGTCGGCGGCGGCGCCGGTGAAGGCGCCCTTGCGGTGGCCGAACAGCGCCGACATCGCGCTGTCTCCGCGCAAGGTGGCACAGTTCACCTCGACGAACGGGCCCGAGACCTGACGCTTCACTTTCTTGAGATCATGGATGCGTCGGGCAAGCTGGCTCTTGCCCGCCCCTGTCGGCCCCATCAGCAGGATCGGCGCGCGCGTGCGTGAGGCGACCTGCTCGATTTCGTCGATCATGGCGTTGAAGGCAGGATTGCGCGTCTCGATCCCGGATTTCAGGAACGAGGTGCCGGTTGCGCGATCCTCGGCAAAACGGGTGGCGATGGAATCGTAGCGTGACAGATCGAGATCGATGACGCTCCAGCTTCCGGGCGCGGTGCCGTCGGTCCGGCGGCTCGGCTGGGTCTGGAGCAGACGCCCGGGCAGATAATGCGCCTCCGTCAGCAGGAACAGGCAAATCTGCGCGACGTGGGTGCCGGTGGTGATATGGACCAGCACGTCTTCCGCTTCCGGATCAAGCGGCAGGGTGCGCGTGAAATCCAGCAGCTTGCCGTAGACCTCCTCGAAGTCCCAGGCATCGGCGAAGTCTATGACATGGCGCTCCACCGTGGTCTCGGGAGAGACTGCGGCGACATCGGTGGCGACATATTCGGCAAGGCGGCTGTGCGCGCTGCCGTGGATCATCACGAACCGATCGACACGCAAGTCTTCATGCATGGCCAGCGCGACCGAGGGGCGCCACTTCATCCAGCGCGAGGGACCAAACTTGGACGCGTCCAGCGTGGAGCCGAGAAAGCCGATGACGGTAAGCGGTTTCATGATCCAAGCAGATAATTGCTTATATGCTAATATACAAATTTTCGGGGCAGCGCTGACGGCCTATTTCTCCCAAGAACCACAATTCCGTCAAAATTTCCCAGTTTTTCGGGATTTCTGAATTATTTTTGGCCTTCCCGATCGGTTTGGCACGCCTCCTGCAAATCAAGTGGCGTCGGGTCGGTCGAACAGCCCGGCAGCAGGAAACGGGAAAGCGGGGCGGCCGGAATGGGCCGGCTGCCTCCACTCCCCGCAAAGAAGGAATTTCGCCATGGCTTTCAAGCGCCTTTTCGCCAGCACCGCATCGCGGTTCCTGCCGCGCGCCGATCCCGTGAACGAGGCGGGCGGCGTGGCCTATTCCTATGGCCCGGAAGCGAAGCTTGCGCAGCTGGCCGCCACCGGCACGTTGTCGGACGGCTTCTATTCAGGCGCCGAGGCGCAACTGGCCGACGTGCTCGCCGCCGTGCAGGACGTCTCGCCCGAGTTCGTCGCCAGGGCTGCGGTCTATGCCCGCAAGTCCGGCGCGATGAAGGACATGCCGGCGCTGCTTACGGCGTATCTGACGATGGCCGAACCCGACCTTGCCCCGTGCGTCTTCGCGCGCGTGATCGACAACGGCCGCATGCTGCGCACGTTCGTGCAGATCATGCGCTCGGGTCAGGTCGGGCGCCGGTCCCTCGGCACGCGGCCCAAGCGGCTCGTGAAGGCGTGGCTGGAACAGGCCTCCATGGCGCAGCTGATGGCAGCGGCAACGGGCAACGATCCCTCGCTGGCGGACATCGTGAAGATGGTCCACCCGGCCCCGGCCTCGGCCGAGCGGCGCGCGTTCTATGGCTGGCTGATCGGCAAGCCCTATGACACCGCCGCGTTGCCGGCCGAGATCGCCGCTTTCGAGGCGTGGAAGCGGGAGCCTTCGCAGCCCCTGCCGCCGGTGCCGTTCGAATGGCTGACCGCGTTCCCGCTCTCGGCAGAGCAGTGGGGCGAACTGGCTGCTCGCATGGGCTGGCAGGCGCTGCGGATGAATCTCAACACCCTTGCCCGCAACGGTGCCTTCACGGTGCCGGGCGTCAGCGAGGCAGTGGCAGCGCGGCTCGGCGATGCCGGGGCGCTCGGCAAGGCGCGGGTCATGCCCTATCAGCTCATGATCGCCATGGGCCAGGTCGGGGATGGCGTGCCGCTGGTGGTTCAGGCTGCGCTGGAAACGGCGCTGGAGGCTTCGCTGGCCAAGGTGCCGGTGCTTGGCGGCAATGTCGTCGTATGCCCGGACGTGTCCGGGTCGATGTCGGCGCCGGTCACCGGGTATCGCAAGGGCGCCAGCTCGAAAGTGCGGTGCATCGATGTCGCGGCGCTGGTCGCGGCGGCGATGCTGCGCGGCAACCGCAAGGCCCGTGTGCTGCCGTTTGAGTGCAACGTGGTTCGGCTCACGCTCGATCCCATGGCGAGGGTCGCGGTCAATGCCGCGAAGCTGGCCGCAGTAGGCGGTGGCGGCACCAGCGTCTCGGCCCCGCTGGCCCTGCTCAATCGCGAGCGGGCGAAAGTGGATACGGTGGTGATCGTCTCGGACAACGAATCCTGGGTCGATCCCTCGCGCCGGGGCGCAACCGCGACGATGGCGGAGTGGAACAGGCTGAAGGCCCGCAACCCGGGCGCGAAGCTGATCTGCATCGACATCGCGCCCTATGGCACCACTCAGGCGAAAAGCCGTGACGACATCCTGAATGTCGGCGGCTTCACCGACGCGGTGTTCGACGCGATGGCGCGCTTTGCTTCCGGGCAGACGCGCGATTGGACCCAATTCGTGAACGAAACGGAGGTTTGAAGAAGGATCAGGTATCGCGGCGAATGCCGGGCAGGACTACATTGTCACTGTGGATGTCGCAGGTTCGAATCCTGCCCGTCTCGCAACGGACGGTAGCTCAGCGGTAGAGCACCAGCCCTTCGGGGCATGTCCTGTCCAATTTTCGTCGCCGCGACACCGGGTTCCGGCCGTGGCGAATGCCGGTGGGACTACATGGGCACCACACGAAGGTCCGACGAGTAAAGCGCCTCTTGCCCCGCTTGCGGGAAAGAGGAGATGCGGGTTCGAATCCCGCCTTGCCATGTAGCTTAAGGACCGCGTCTCACCACTTCTGGTCGCCACGGCCGACCTTCCTCTTGCAGCTGGCGAATGCCGGCGGGACTACATCGGGTAAAGGCCGAAAGGCCGAGCGGTTCGACTCCGCCCTTGAAGAAATTCAGGGTGTCTCGCTAAACCTCGTCGCCAGCACCTATGACGTATTTTCAAGGAGATCGGCCATGACCGACACCAGTTTCGAATTGCGGCAGGTCGAGGGCGGCGTGCCGGTGAAGATGTGGACCCGCGGCGTGCCCGTGGACGACAAGGCGCACGACCAGCTCGCTCGCGCGGCGAAAATGCCTTTCGTGTTCCGCCATGTGGCTGCCATGCCCGACGTCCATGTCGGCATCGGCGCCACCGTCGGCTCGGTGATCCCGACCAGGGGCGCGGTAATCCCGGCCGCCGTGGGCGTGGACATCGGCTGCGGCATGATGGCCGCGCGCACCTCGCTGATGGCGCATGACCTGCCCGACAGCCTGGAGGGCATCCGCTCCGCCATCGAGCAAGCGGTGCCGCACGGACGCTCGGTGGGACGCGGCAAGCGCGACCATGGCTCATGGGGCTCGCCGCCGCCGGGCGTGGTCGAGGCCTGGGCCACGCTCGCAGTGCGCTTCGAGCGGCTGTGTGACAAGCATCCGCGCCTCAAGAACACCAACAACCTCACGCATCTGGGCACGCTGGGCACCGGCAACCACTTCATCGAGCTGTGCCTTGACGAAGAGGCGCGCGTGTGGGTGATGCTGCATTCCGGATCGCGCGGGGTGGGCAACGCCATCGGCTCGTTCTTCATCGAACTGGCGAAGCAGGACATGCGCAAGTGGCACATCAACCTGCCGGACGAGGATCTCGCCTACTTCCCGGAAGGGACCGACCACTTCGACGATTACGTCGAGGCGGTGGGCTGGGCGCAGGACTTCGCCGCGCTCAACCGGCGGATGATGATGGGCAACGTGATCGCGGCCTTGCGCGGGCAGATCGCCAAGCCTTTCGAGGCGGAGCTGGAGGCGGTGAACTGCCACCACAACTACGTGACCCGGGAGAACCACTTCGGCGAGAACGTGCTCGTCACCCGCAAGGGCGCGGTGCGCGCGGCGAAGGGGGTTATGGGCATCATCCCGGGCTCGATGGGCGCGAAATCGTTCATCGTGCGCGGGCTCGGCAACCCCGAGAGCTTCGACAGCTGCTCGCACGGGGCAGGCCGGGTGATGAGCCGCACACAGGCTAAGAAGCTCGTCTCGTTGGAGGAGCACGTGGCCGATACGGCGGGCGTTGAATGCCGCAAGGACGAAGGCGTCATCGACGAGACGCCCCGCGCTTACAAGCCGATCGAGGCGGTCATGGCAGCCCAGGCCGACCTCGTCGAGATCGTCCATACCTTGAAGCAGGTGGTCTGCGTGAAGGGGTGATCCCCCTTCACGCGGGCTGCCACTCCAGTATCAGAGACTATCATGATCGAGATCGACGGTTCGGAAGGTGAAGGTGGCGGGCAGGTGGTGCGCAATTCGTGCGCGCTCTCGCTCGTCACTGGCACTCCGTTTCGCATTACCAATGTGCGCGGCGGGCGCTCGAAGCCGGGGCTGATGCGTCAACATGTCACCGCCGTGGAGGCGGCGGCGCGGATCGGCGGTGCAGAGGTCGTCGGCGCCGCCGTGGGTTCAGACACGCTCGAATTCCGCCCCGGCGCCGTGCAACCCGGCGAGTACCGTTTCGCGGTGGGCACGGCGGGCAGCACTGGGCTTGTCCTGCAGACGGTGCTGATGCCGCTGGCGCTGGCCGACCGGCCTTCGCGCCTGATGCTGGAAGGCGGCACCCACAACATGCTGGCCCCGCCGTTCGACTTCATCGAGCGCACGTTCCTGCCCGTCATCAACCGCATGGGCCCGAAGGTGGAGGCGCGCCTCGTCCGTCACGGCTTCTACCCGCGCGGCGGCGGGCGGATCGAGGTGGACATCACCCCGGCCCCGCTCACCCCGCTGGAATGCCTCGACAGCGGCGGGTTCGACGGCGGATCGGCGCAGGTGCTGTTCACCGGCCTGCCGTTCGAGATCGCCGAGCGCATGATCGCGCGGCTACGCAGGGAACTGCCCGACTGGCCCGGCGAAGCCTTCGCCGTACGCGAACTTCCGGCCGACCAGGGTCCCGGCGTCATCCTCATGATCGAAGCGCGCAAGGCCCATGTGACCGAGATCGCCAGCGGCTTCGGCCAGCTCGGCGTCCCCGCCGAACGGCTTGTCAAGACGGCGGCGGGCCGTCTGAAAGGCTACGTCGCGTCGCAGGCCTTCGCGGGTCCGTACCTTGCCGACCAACTGGTGCTGCCCTTCGCCCTGGCGGGCGGCGGCGCGTTCACCACGGTAAAGCCGAGCGGCCATCTCATTACGGCCATCGAACTGGCGCAGCGTTTTCTTGGCAAGACTATCACGCTGGAGCAGGAGGCGCCTGGACGGCACCTCGTCGGATTCACGTAAGACGATGGATGTCGGCAATTAGCGAGCCTCAGATGACAAACAAAACTTGGGCATTGATAGTGGAAGTGAATCAGGCGGGCCAGGAAACGCCAAATTGCCGAACGGGAATCTGTTAAGGGCCGGCGGATGATGGGATCCTTCGTCCGGCTCGATTGCGTCGGGACGTGGGCCTTGCGTCTATCGGCAATCTGCAATAAATGGACCCCAGCCAATATCGGCCTGTTTTTGAACGAGGAAAGGAGAAGAACATGCGCGCAGCATTCGACCGCGACGAAAAAAACTTCTTATTTCCCTGTGTTCAGGAACAGATTGCATGGGCAACTGCCTCAAAGGCGACACTGCTCGCCTGATTGCTTTTCGCGGCTTTCGCGCCGCTGATTTTTCCAGACTCGCCGCTGTCGTCACTCCTCGCTTCGGGGAGCCTCGTCATGCGTGATGACATGTTCAAGGTGATCGTCGAGCGCCCCCGTTGGGGCGCGAGCCACGCCGCTTCTCCCAAATTGAAAAGGATGCCTTACGCCGAAGCGCGCCATATCGGGCTCAAGCGCCATGCCCGCATCGGTGCGCCCTACACCAAGTCATTGAATGAGAACCTCGCTCCGTTGGTCCGCTACCTGCGGCGCCAGCGCGGGCGCCGGTGGGACGCCGTCTTCACTGAGATCTGCGCCAAGCTCGACACGGGCAGCACGGTCAAGATGCATGTGCGCCAACATATCGAGGATTTCGTGCTGACTCGGATTTCGATCGGGCGTTATGGCGAATGGATGTTCGAAGGCCAGGTTCTAGGTCGCCGGGGCCAGTGGTTCCGGCGTCGCGAGCTGTTTGTCGATCCGCGTGACGGGGTTCTCAAGGACATTGCCGTGCTTGAGGCGATCCTGCTCTCCGGAATGGTCAATGACCATGGAGGCGCACAATGACTCCGATTTCCCTAATCGCTAACGATCCCTCGCGGTTCGATCCGCTGTCACTCGACCAGCTCCAGGCGACGGCAGATTACGAGGGTATGGCACGCGTTGTCGGCCTGCCTGATCTCCACGCTGGCAATGGTATTGCCGTAGGGGCGGCCTTCTGGTCGCGGAATCGCATCTGGCCCCATCTGGTGGGCAGCGACATCGGCTGCGGCATGGCCTTGTGGGAAACCACTGCGCCATTGCGCAAGTTCCGGCTCGGCAGCGTGGAGCGCAAACTGCAAGGGCTGGACGCGCCTTGGCCGGGCGATGGCGTGGTGGCCCTGAAAGAGGCCGGATTGCCGCCCGATCTGGCCAGCCCCGCGCTGGGTACCATTGGCGGGGGAAACCATTTCGTTGAATTCCAGCGGATCGAGACGGTGGCGGACGACACACGATTCGCGGCTCTTGGTCTGCGGCAAGACAGGGTCTGGATGATGGTGCACAGTGGCTCGCGAGGCCTCGGGCAAGCCGTCCTGCACGCCCATCGACAGGCGGAAATCAGCCATGGGATACCTGCAGACAGCCCGGAAGCCGCGGCCTACCTTGCCGAGCATGACGCCGCGCTGGGATGGGCGATTGTGAACCGTCGGATCATCGCCCGGCGCTTCTGCGAAAGTCTAGCCCAACTTGAACAGTGCTTTCGGAAAAGGCATTTTTATTCAATGATATGCGCGCGCCGACGCAGGTGTTACCACTACATTTTCGGGATCGGTTGAGCTTGCAAAAGCTCAGGTTTCCGGCG
>NZ_BAAILP010000024.1:0-12868 GCF_054589055.1 Novosphingobium sp. 11B
ACAAGCTCAGCCTGAGCGGAAATTGAAGCACGTTTTTCATATTCCGCTCAGGCTGAGCTTGTCGAAGCCCCGGCGGCCGTAAGCATACGGGAGAGAACACCAATGACCATCGCCCTTCCCGACGTGATCGCCGTCGTCACCGGCGCCGCCGGCGGCATCGGCCGCGAGATCGTCAAGGCCATGAAGGCCGCCGGCGCCACCGTGATCGCCACCGACCTCAAGGACAGCGCAGACATCGAAGGCGCCGACCATTACCTCAGGCACGACGTCACCAGCGAGGCCGACTGGCGCGCGGTGGAGTCGCTGGTGCGCGAAAAATACGGCCGCCTCGATGCACTGGTGAACAACGCGGGCTTCTCGATCGTGACGAAGTTCGAGGACACACCGCTCTCCGAGTTCCACAAGGTCAACGCCATCAACGTCGACTCGGCTATCATCGGCACGCAGGTCATGCTGGGTCTGCTTCAGGAAGGCGGTAAGGCGCGGGCCTCGGGCTCCTCGGTCATCAACTTCTCGAGCGTCGGCGGCCTGCGCGGCGCGGCGTTCAATGCCGCCTATTGCGTCAGCAAGGCGGCGATCAAGATGCTTTCGAAGTGCCTGGGCGCAGAGTTCGCCGCGCTCAAATACAACATCCGCGTCAACTCGGTGCACCCCGGCGGGATCGACACGCCGATGCTGAACTCGATCATGGACCGCTACATCGAGCTTGGCGCTGCGCCTTCGCGCGAAGCCTCGATCGCGGCGATGAACGTCGCACACCCGATCGGCCGCCTCGGCAAGCCGGAGGAAATGGCGGGCGGCGTGGTGTTCCTCGCCTCCACCGCCTCCAGCTTCATGACCTGCGACGAACTGGTGATGGACGGCGGGTTCAGCCAGGTCTGAAATGGAGGAGCGGAGCATGGCCCAGAAACTGCCCGGCGTCATCGGCGTCCACCATATCGGCGTATCGGTGCCCGATCTGGGCAAGGCACGCGAATTCTACTTGGACATCCTCGGCGCGGTCGAGGAGGTCGAGCCGCTGAGCTGGTCCGACAACCCCTTCATCGATCAGGTCGTCGGGCTGGAGGGCAGCGCCGCCCGGCAATTCTTCTGTCGCCTCGGCAACGTGCAGATCGAAGTCTTCGAATATCTCGCCCCCAAACAGGCACCGCAGGACCCGCGCCGGGGCGTCAATGAATACGGCTATACCCATGTGGCGCTGCAAGTGGAGGACGTCCTTGCCGTCCACGAACGGATCGTCGCGGCGGGCCTGCCGGTGCACACGCCGCCCGCGATGGAGGGCATCACCGTCGATGCGAGCGGCATGAAACACGGCTATGCCGGAACCTATTGCCGCGACTTCTTCGGCAATGTCTTCGAGATTCTGGAGATCCACGAGACGCCGGAAATCCTGCCGATCCACGCCTGACTTTCCGCGTTCACATTTGAACGCAAAGGAAAAATTTCACTCGGCAGTGCAAATTCGGCGGATGAACCGAAACTTAATCGGCCCGGCCGTGTTCCCGGAATGAGAGACAGCGCGGTATCGGTCGCGATGCTGCCCCCGCCCGGGAGCCTGAAACGTGGATATGAACACCCTCAACCGCAGCCGTGCCCAGCAGGTGGCGCGCGTCATCGAGATTCGTGCCGTCGAAAGCGGCGCAGTGGACGCTGATGTCGTGCCGGCCGCCCTGCTTCGCGATGCGGTGCGCGAAGCCGGGTTGTTCCAGCGTTCGGTGCTTGGTCACCTCGACCACAAGGAATGGCGCGACCGCGTTCGCGCCGACGGCCAGCGGCTTATGGACCTGCTCGCCGAGATCGGTTTCCGTCCCAGCGAGCGCGCAGCCCGCAAATCCGCCTGACGCCGCTCCTGATGGCAAGGGCGGCGCTCACATTCTAGCGGTCTCCGTCTACAGAAAAGTACGCCGGAGTTCGGGCATAATAGTCCGATCCCAGTCGGCAATCGACAAGCCCGGCATCGACTGCGAGCACCTGCCCTGTAACGTTCAGCCCGTCGTCGCCGGCCAGATAGGCGAAGGCCCCCGCGATTTCGTCGGCTTCGACGACGCGGCGCAGCGGGTTGCGCGCCTCGGCGGCCTTGCGCATCGCGGCGGCATCGCCATAGGCAAGCTCGGTCATGCGGGTCGGCACGTTTCCGGGCGCGACGGCATTGACCCGGATACCGTCGGCCGCCAGTTCCGCTGCGACCGAGCGGGTCAGTCCGATCACTGCATGCTTGGCCGCAGTATAGGCATGCGGCCCCAAGGGTGCGAGACCGGCGGCGCTGGAGGTCGAGAGGATCACGCCCGCCCCCTGCGGCCGCATGACGCGCGCGGCGTGCTTCATGCCGTAGAACACACTGTCGAGCAGCACCGCCAGCGTATTGCGCCACGCCGCCGCTTCGATCGCCTCGACGCGGCCCACTGCGCCGAGTTGCCCGGCGTTGTTGACCATGCAGTCCAGCCGACCATGCAACACCATAGCCTGATCCACGAGGGCGGCGACGTCCTCCTCGCGGGTGACGTCGCAGGGAACGAAAGCGGCGGAAAGCTCGTCCGCCAGCAACTGGCCCGCGTCCTGCCTGATATCACCAAGCACCAGCACGGCGCCCTCCCGCGCGAACCGGCGCGCGGTCGCTTCGCCAAGCCCGCTTGCCGCTCCGGTTATTACCGTGACCTTACCCTCAAGCCGCATCTTCGCTCTCCATTATTGGATTCATTGATGAATGTTTCATATGCACAATTCGCCGATGCTCAAACGTCTCATGCTGGCCGCCGCGTGGCTGGGCACGCAAGCGTTCCATTCGATTATCTCGAATAATCCTTGATCTTATGGTTCCGCCCTGCACCACCGCGATCGCCTGCGCCCTCGTGCGCGAGCCATGAATTTTGCAGTCTTGACTGCTTGTTTTTATAACCCGACAAGAACAACGAAGACAGCGAGAGAGGGTCATGAGCAGGTTCTACGGCGAGGCCATGCAGGCAGGCTATCTGGTCGAGGCTCTGGAACCCGCAATCGCATATTGGACCAAAAGTCTCGGTATAGGTCCGTTCTTCGTCATGCCGCGGCCCGAATTCATCTGGCTGCGCAATGGCGGCGAGGATGTGGACGATACCGCGATCATTTCCCAGGTCGCCCTCGCCCACAGCGGAGCGATGCAGATCGAGCTGATCGTGCCCGGCCCCGCGCCATCGACTTATCGCGATTTCCTCGCCGCAGGCGGGCGCGGCCTGCATCACATCGGTATGGCGAGCGACGATTTCGACGCCCAGCGGCAGGCGGCGCTTGGCGCGGGTCTGACCGTGGCGACCGAAGGCGCCTCGCAGCGCACCCGCTTCGCCTACATGCAACCTGCGGCAGGAGCGCCCGGACCGATCGTCGAACTGATCGACATGGTCCCGGTGATGCGCGAGATTCATGCCCACGTGAAAACCGCCTCGCTGGGCTGGGACGGGAGCGACCCTGTCCGGCACCTCTGACATTCGGGAGACAGCGAAGTGACCCCATGTCCGCTCGGCCGCACCGGCCTCACCGCCGCCCCGCTGATGCTGGGCGGCAACGTCTTCGGCTGGACCGCCGACCGCGAGGAAAGCTGCGCCATCCTCGACGCTTTCGTCGATGCAGGCGGCGCACTGATCGACACCGCCGACGTCTATTCCGCCTGGGTCCAAGGCAATGCGGGCGGCGAATCCGAAACGCTGATCGGCGAGTGGCTGCGCCGTAGCGGCAAGCGCGAGCAGGTCCTGATCGCCACCAAGGTCGGGCTGCTCCCCGGCGCTGGCGGCAAGGGCCTTTCGGCCTCGCGCATTGCCGGGGCCATCGAGGAATCGCTGCAGCGGCTCGGCACCGACCGCATAGACGTCTACTTCGCTCATCGCGACGATCCCGAAACACCGCTGGAAGAAACCCTTGAGGCCCTCGACCGGCTGGTGAAAGCCGGGAAGGTGCGGGTGCTCGGCGCTTCCAATTACGCGCCGGACCGCCTCGATGCGGCGCTGGCGGTCAGCGACGCCAATGGCTGGGCGCGTTTCGCGGTGATCGAGCCGCGCTACAATCTGCTGGAGCGCGATACCTACGAAGGGGCGCTGCAGGAGATCGCCCTGCGCGAAGGGCTTGGCGTGGTTCCGTTCTACGCGCTCGCCAATGGACTGTTGACCGGCAAGTACCGCAGCCTCGACGACATCGCCGGCCATCCCCGCGAGGTCTACCTCCGACCGATCTTCTTGCGCCCGGAGGTGCCCCGCCTGATCGCCGCGATGGAGCAGGTGTCGCGGGAGACGGCCGCCTCGATGGTGGCCGTCGCCATTGCGTGGATGCTGTCGCAGCCGGGCGTCACCGCTCCGATCGCCAGCGTATCGCGCCCCGAACAGCTCGGCGACCTCGTCGCAGGCACGCGCCTGACGCTCGATGCCACGCATCTGGCCGTGCTGGACAAGGCACTCGCCTAAACACACGCGAACGCTCCTGAAACAAGAGGCCGGCGCGCGATTGGAGGATCGCGTACCGGCCAGGAGAGGATGGGTGTCCTGCAAACCGGGAGGACGAACCGGAAAATTCGTTGCAATCAGTAGTGGTAAGTGACCTGCACCTGCACCGTGCGCGGGATGTTGGCATAGCCGCGCTGGTCGCCCAGCACGCCGCCATCGGTCCCGGTGCCGCGACCGGTGCCCGGCGCATCCAGCGCGCCCGAGATGACGAACTGGTTGGTCAGGTTCTTGCCGATGACCGCCAGATCCCAGCCCGCTTTCGAACTGAGCGTCAGCGACGCGTCGAGGTTCACGTACTTGGGCTGCGTCGCGATCGGGTTGTTGAACGGCGATGCATTGTAGCTGCTGGAATAGCGCGCATCGGCCGAGAGCGTCAGCGACATGTCGGGGCTGAGGTCTGCCTCGTAGCTGGTGCCCAGCGCCGCCGTCCAGCGCGGCGCGTTGGCCGTCGGCTTGCCGCTCAGATCCTGCACGAAGAGGCCGCCGTAAGGGCTGCTCGCGGTGGGATTGCAGCCCTGCAGGCGGGTCTGGCCGGTGACGCACGGTGCGATGAAGTCCACGTAGCGCGCCTTGTTGTAGTTCAGCGCGCCGCGCATCGTCAGGCCCGGAAGCGCATGCGGCGCCCACTCGGTCGAAATTTCGATGCCCTTGGTGCGCGCCGAACCCGCGTTCGTGGTGATGTAGCGGAACGTCTGCGCCTCGAAGAAATCGACCTGCAGGTTGGTATACTCATACGTGTAGAGCGCAACGTCGAAGCGCAGCTGGTTGTTGAACAGCGTGGTCTTCACGCCGCCCTCGAAGCCCTTGGCCTTCTCCGGCTCGAAGTCGAGATCGGCGGGGATCGACGCGTTGGTATAGGAACTCTGGTTTGAGAAGCCGCCCGACTTGTAGCCGGTCTTGAAGCCGCCATAGATGTTGACGCCCGGCACCGGCTTGTACGACGCGGTGATTTCCGGGCTCCAGTTGGTGAAGGTTTGGTTCTTGTAGATCGGGTCGTTCAGGCGGTTGATCTGGCCGGGGCGATTGACCGGGTGGACGAAGAAGCTGTCCTTGGTCTCATGTGTATAGCGGATGCCGGACGACAGCTCGACCTCGGGCACGACCTTCCAGGTGACTTGCGCGAAGGGAGAGATCGTCTCACCCTTGGTGTAGGAATCCTTGCCGAAGGCGACGTATTCCCATTCCGGCCGCTGGGTGCTGACGCGCGTGTTGCCCGAATAGACGTACTGGTCGGACTGCAGTTTGGTCTTCTGATACAGCACGCCCAGCATCATGTTGACCGGGCCGTCGTAGTTGGTCTGCGCGCGCAGTTCCTCCGAGAACGCCCACCACTTCTCACGCGAGCCGACGTAGATCTGCACGGCGCGCTGCTGGTAGTCGCTGTCGGTCAGCCAGCGGTTGTTCTGGTTCTGGTAGTTGGTGGCCGACGTCAGCGTGACATCGCCCAGGTTCCATTCCAGATTGTTGGTCGCCTGCCAGGAGCGGTACTTCGTGTAGAGTTCGCCATCTGCGCGCGCGAAGGGGAAGTTCGCAGCAATCTCGGTCGGCATCTGGTTGTGGTAGTATTTCCAGTCCCGCTTGCAGGGCACGCCGGGTTGCAGCGTGCTGAACCCGGTGGCGCAGGAGAACACGATGTTGTTCCAGGCGCCGTCGTTGGTGGTCGTCTCGTTGGCGGACACCTTGAAGGTGTTGGTGATGGTGTCGGTCGGCTCCCACTTGAGCGTGAGGCGGCCGACAAGTTCCTTCTCCTTGGGTCCGCGGCGGTCGCCCGGAGGCGCAACCAGGTTCTGTACCGGGCCGCCGGCCTGGTCGGTGACGGTGAAGGGCTGCGCCGTGGCGTAATTGCGCGAATAGCCGCCGAACATCTTCGATGCCCGCAGCGCCACGCGCAGCCCGAGCGTGTCGGTGAGCGGCGTGGAGATCATCTGCTCGATGTAGGGCCGCTTGGCCCGGAACTCGTAGCCCACACGGGTCGAGCCCTCGAAGCTGGAGCCGGGATCGGCGGTGGTGATCGAAATCACGCCCGCCGTCGCGTTCTTGCCGAAGAACAGCGCCTGCGGGCCTTTCAGCACCTCGATCCGCGACAGGTCGAAGAAGCCTTCGTTGAGGATGCGGCCGCTGGCGTAATAGATGCCGTCGACGATGATCGCGGTGGAGGATTCGATGCCCAGCGCGCTCGCCGGGGTGCCGATGCCGCGCAGCGAGATCTGCGCGCCCGAACCCGTCGTCGCGCGGCCGACCGTGAGGTTCGGCGTCGTCGCGGCGATGCGCTCGATGTTGGAGATGTCCTGACGGGCGATCTGCGCGGGCGAATAGGCGGTCACCGCGACGGGAATGTCCTGCAGCGATTCCGAACGCTTGCGCGCGGTGACGACGATTTCTTCGAGGCCGCCCGCAGCCGCCTGAGGGGCGGCGTCCTGAGCCATCGCGGGGCTGGCGAGGCCGATCGCGGAAGCCGACGCCATGAGCCCGGCTAGCAGGCAGGCGCGATGAAAGTTCGGTAGGTCCTTCATTCTCTTCTCCCCGTTCATCTCTTCGCTGCGAAGGATGACTTATTTAGAAAATCGAAGGCATGACCACAGCCCCCGGACATGCCGGAGTGCGCGGTTGAGCCAGTCTTCATCCCGTTCCCTGGAGCACCCGGCGATTCGTCGCCGTGGTGATCCAACCTCTTTTCTGCCCGGCTTTATGCGCAGGATGATCCGCCGTGACAATAAAAAAGTCGATCATGATTGCTTTTTTATGGCGCGCGCAAGCCCGCAACCCCGCCAAACCTGCGGGTTTCAGCGATAGGCCGCATTCAAAGTGCGGCCAGATAGCAACAATTGAGCTAGACTTATTACCCGTCGCTCGCCATGCTTCGGGTCATCGGCCGCGAGCGTGACCGCCTTCGTGCGGAGGCGCTGCGGCCCAACGACAATCATGGATGGAGAGGCGCCCGATGCCGGTCATGGCTGAGAGGATTTCCGTTGTGTCGCCCGTCGCGGGAGTGGAAGCGGCGATGAGTGAGGCTCTCGATTACGACGTCATCGTCATTGGCACCGGGGCGGCGGGGCTCAGCGCCGCGGCGCTTGCAGCACAGGGCGGCGCCAGCGTCCTGATGGTCGAGGCAGCCGACCGCACCGGCGGGTCTAGCGCCTTGTCCGGCGGCGTGTTCTACGCGGCGGGCACATCGCTCCAGCGCGAGGCCGGGCTGGAGGACGACACGGCCGAGGCGATGTTCCACTATTATATGACGCTCAACCAGTACAAGCTGGAGCCCGCGCTCGTGCGCACGCTTTGCGAACGCTCGGCCGAGGCGTTCGAGTGGCTGCGCGGGCTTGGCATCGGGTTCACGGTGGACAACCTCTATTCATCGGGTGTCGACAAGATTCGGCGCGGCCACCGTGCCACCGACGGCGGCGCGGGCATCGTCGAGGGCCTCGAAGGCTTCCTGTCCGGCAGGAACATCGACACCGTCCTCGATACCCGCGTCGAAACCCTGCTGGTCGAGAACGGCCGGGTCTGCGGCATCGTCGCCGACGGCGCGCCGGTGCTCAGCGCCGCAACGGTGATCGCCACCGGCGGCTTCGGCGCCAATCCCGAGATGCTGGCGCAACTCTATCCCGATGCCTCGCGTTACGGCGACCTCCACTGGTATATCGGCGCCCCTACCTGCCGGGGCGATGGCCTCGGCCTTGCCGCGCAAGTGGAGGGGCAGTTGAGCAAGGCCAATCGCGGCCTGCTCCTGATCACTCCGGGCTTCGTCAAGGACCTCGAAAGCTACCTCCCCGGCTGGCTGATGATGGTGAACCGCGACGGGCGCCGGTTCATCGACGAAACGATAGAATATTCGGTCCTCGCCGCCGTCCTCGACGAACAGCCGGGACGGGACTGCTTCGCGGTGTTCGACGAGGCATCGCGCCTCGCCTCGAAGACCACCAAATACCGGCCTGCCCCCAACTGGACGGCGGACCGGCTGCTGGACCATGTGGAGGCCGGAACGCTGATCAGCGCACCGACGCTGGAGGACCTTGCCGGGAAACTCGGCGTGCCCGCCGCCCGTCTTGCGACGACGGCAGAGCGCTACAATTCGCTGGTACAGATAGGGAACGACGAGGACTACTTCAAGCCCTCGGCGATGCTGCGGCCGGTCGCGCAAGGGCCGTTCTACGCCGCGCATATCCGCCCGGCCGTGATCTGCTGGACGGGCACCGGCATCCGTATCGACACCGAAGCCCGCGTGCTCGGCGCCGACGATCGCCCGGTGCCGGGCCTCTACGCCGCCGGGGAGACGACCGGCGGCATGTTCGGCCAATGCTACGCGGCGGGCGGCGCCTCGATCGGCAACGCGGTCGTCTTCGGCCGCATCGCCGGCGCCAACGCCGCGAAAGAGAAGGTGAACGCATGACCATGGGAGACAGGACCGTCGACGTCCTCATCGCCGGGACCGGCGCGGCGGGCCTCACCGCCGCCGTCACCGCGCGGCGCGCCGGGCTGGACGTTCTGGTGGTGGAGAAGGAAGCCGTCTTCGGCGGCACCACCGCGACCTCCGGCGGCGTGCTGTGGGTGCCCGGCAACCACCACTCCCCGGCCATGCAGCGCGCCACCGGCCAGAGCGATGACATCGCCAGCGCCCGCGCCTATCTGGTCGAGGAAACCGGCAACTACATCGAGCCCGACCGGGTCGAGGCCTATCTCGACACCGCGCCGCGCATGGTGCGCTTTCTCGAGGAAAACAGCCACGTCCGGTTCTACGGCATGGACTATCCCGACTATCATTCGGAGAGCGCGCATAGCTCCATCGTCCGCTCGATCGGCACCGTCGATTACGAGGCGCGCGAACTCGGGCCGCACCTGAAGAACCTCAAACAGCAATTGCCGCAGACGCTGTTCCTCGGCCTCGCCGTGGGTTCGGGCGTGGAGATGATCCAGTTCATGAAGGCTGGCCGATCGGTCAAGGCGCTGGGCTTCGTCGCGAAGAAACTGGCCCGGCACTTCGCCGACGTGCTGCGCTATGGCGAGGGGCAGCAGGTGGTGCGCGGGCGGGCGCTGGTGGCGCGGCTGGCGCGCACGCTGTTCGACCTCGACGTGCCGATCTGGCTGTCCTCCCCCGTTGCCGGGCTGACCCGCGCGGACGGGCGCGTCACCGGGGCCGAGATCGACACCCCGCAGGGCCGGGTGCGGATCACCGCACGCCGGGGCGTCGTCCTCGCCTGCGGGGGCTATCCCAACGACCCGGAGCGCCGCGCCGCCTCGTTCCCGGCACCTGCGAACAACCACGAGCAGCGCAACCCGACCAACCCCGGCAATACCGGCGACGGCATCCGCCTGGCCGAGAGCGTCGGCGGTGTCTTCAACGGCAATGTCGCCCATGCCGCGCCGTGGATGCCGGTCTCGGTGCTGCCGGGCTCGACGGACTTCACCGGCGTCTGGCCGCACCTGATCGACCGTCAGAAGCCCGGCTTCATCGCCGTGCGCCCGGATGGCCGCCGCTTCGGGGACGAGTCCAGCGCCTACCACGACCTCGTCCCCCAGATGACCCGCGCCAGCGAGGGCGACACCAGCGCATGGTGCTGGCTGATCGGCGACGCGGCGGCGGTGAAGAAATGGGGCATCGGCATGGTCCGCCCCTTCCCCATTCCCCACGGCGAGCACTTGCGCAGCGGCTACCTCAAGCGCGCCGCGACGCTGCAGGAACTCGCCGCCCAGTGCGGCATCGACGCCGCCGCGCTGGAACGTACGGTCGCGACCTTCAACGCCAATGCCGAGGCCGGAGTGGACCCCGAGTTCGGACGCGGCGGGCGGGTCTACGACGTCTATCAGGGCGACCCGGAGCACCGGCCCAACACCTGCCTCGGCCCGCTGACCAAGGGGCCGTACTACGCCATCCGCATGGAGGCCGGGATCATCGGCACCTTCGCGGGGCTCAAGACCGACCGCCACGCCCGCGTCCTCGACGGCGAGGGCGCGCCGGTGCAGGGCCTCTACGCAGTGGGCAACGACCAGGCCAACGTCTTCGCCGGAGCCTATCCGGGCGCGGGGGCGACGATCGGCCCTGCCATGACCTTCGCCTATATCGCGGGCAGACACCTTGCGGGGCAGGCGGCGTAAATGGAGGAGTTCGATTTCATCGTCAGCGGCGCGGGCTCGGCAGGCTGCGTCGTCGCGGCGCGGCTCAGCGAGAACGGGCGTTACTCGGTGCTGCTGCTGGAGGCCGGGCCGGAGGACAAGGCGTTCTGGATCAGGCCGCCGATGGGTTACCCGATGCTGTTCGCCGATCCCAGGGTCAACTGGATGTTCGAGAGCGAGCCCGAGGCCGAACTCGGCGGCCGCCGCATGTACCAGCCTCGCGGCAAGGTGCTGGGCGGGACCAGTTCGATCAACGGCATGCTCTATATCCGGGGCAACGCGCGCGACTACGACGACTGGCGCCAGCGCGGCTGCGAGGGATGGAGCTTCGCCGACGTCCTGCCCTACTTCCGCAAAGCCGAGGACCAGCAGCGCGGGCCCAATGCCTATCACGGCGTCGGCGGGCCGCTGACGGTGTCCGACCAGCCTGGCCGCTCCGAGATCGCCGTCGCCATCGTCGAGGCGGCGCAGGAGGCGGGCATTCCCTACAACCCAGACTTCAACGGCGCGGAGCAGGAAGGCACCGGCTTCTTCCAGACGACCACCCGCAACAACCGGCGCTGGAATACCTCGCAGGCGTACCTCACCCCGGCGCGGGGGCGGGCCAACCTGAAGATCGAGACCGGCGCCCATGCTACCCGGGTGCTCGTCGAAGGGGGCCGCGCCACCGGGATCGAGTACCGCACCAAAGCGGGCCTGGTCACCGCGAAGGCGCGGCGCGAGGTGGTGGTCTGCGGCGGCGCCTTCGGGTCGCCGCAGCTTCTGCAGCTTTCCGGCATCGGCCCCGCCGCGCACTTGCGCGAAAGCGGCATCGCGCCGGTGCTCGACCTGCCGGGGGTCGGCGCCAACCTCATGGACCACTTCTACATCTCGCTGATGTTCCGCTGCACCCGGCCGATCACCATCAACGAACTGGCCAACAGCCCGCTGCGCAAGCTGAAGGCGGGGATCGACTACGTCCTGTTCAACAAGGGGCCGCTCGCCAGCAACGGCATCTATGCGGGCATCTTCACCCGCACCGACGAGCGGCAGGACCGGCCCAACCTGCAGGTCAACACCAACATCTGGACCGTCCAGAGCCGCACGGCGGCGGGCATGAAGGCCCACCCCTTCCCCGGCTTCACGATGAGCCCGGTCCACCTCAACCCGCGCGCAAGCGGCACGGTGCGGCTGCGCGGGCCGGACCCGCTGGCCGACCCGGTGATCCGCCAAAACTTCTTGACCGACCGCATCGACGTGGACGCGATGATTGCGGCGGTGAAGGTGGTGCGCGGCGTGGCCGCCCAGCCCGCGCTCGCGCCCTACAATGCTGGCGAGATATCGCCCGGCGCGGATGCCCGCAGCGACGCGGAGATCGAGGCTTACGTGCGCGCCGCCGCCATCGCCAACCTGCACCCGGTCGGTTCGTGCCGGATGGGTGTCAGCGCCGACGCGGTGGTCGATCCGCGCCTGCGCGTCCACGGCATCGCCGGGCTTCGCGTCGCCGACGCCTCGATCATGCCGAGCCTGCCGTCCGGCAACACCAACGCCCCCTCGATCATGATCGGCGAGAAGTGCGCCGACATGATCCTGGAAGACGCCCGATAAAAGAGGAGAGAGACATGCCGACACTGGAACAGCGCATCGCCCGGCTGGAAGCGGAATCGCAGATCCGCCAGCTCGTCGCCCGCTACTGCTTCACCATCGACGACCGCGACATCGACGGCATCCGCGCCCTCTTCGCGCCCGATGCGGTGCTGAAATCGGCGGACGGGGTGATGAACGCCACCGGCGTCGATGCGATCATGACGCAGTACGACGGGCGCTTCGACGTGCTCGGCCCGGGGCACCACTTCATGCACGACGTCCAGATCGACTTCGTCGACGACGGCTCGCAGGAAGCGACCGGCCGCGTGATCGGCCATGCGGAACTGTGGCGCGGTGGCAGGATGATGGTCACCGCCATCCGCTACGACGACAAATACCGCAACACCGACGCCGGCTGGAAGTTCGCCGAGCGGACGATCGGCTTCCTCTACTACGTGCCGATCGAGGAGTATCCCGGCATCCTCTCCACGCCCTTGCGCAACCACGCCTATCCCGAGCCCATGCCGGCGGATTTCCCCGAGCGCCTGCCGACGTGGATCGCCTACGAGAAATCACGCGGGAGGGGTTGAATCCTCCCCCTGGGGGAGGATGCGCGTGTCGTACGTCATCCCAGCGAAGGCTGGGACCGCTGGCCGCGCAAAGCCCAACCCTCTGCTAGGCGTCCTGACGACAGTTGGCCGTAACAGGCCAGCGGTCCCAGCCTT
>NZ_BAAILP010000025.1:0-3783 GCF_054589055.1 Novosphingobium sp. 11B
CGACAAGCTCAGCCTGAGCGGAATTTAAAGACCTGCTCTCAAAACCGCTCAGGCTGAGCTTGTCGAAGCCCCATCAGGCCGAACATCTACCATTTACAGCAGCCGCGCCGGGATCAGCCCGCGCAGGGCGTTGCCGATGAAGAACCCACCTGCCAGATCGTCCAGCGTCAGCTGCGCTTCCACCGCGCGGCCCGAATCCAGCAGCGAACGGCGCAGCACGCCCGGCAGCAGGCCCAGCGTCGCGGGCGGGGTCAGCAGCATGCCGCCGCGCTCGACGAACAGGTTGGTGAAGCAGCCCTCGGTGACGAGGCCGTCGTCGCGCAGCAGGATCGCCTCGTCCGCGCCGTTCGCGCGCGCCACTTCGAGGCCCTTGTCGTAGAAGCCGCGATCGGTGGTCTTGTGGGCGAGCCGCCAGTCGCCGCTGTCGACCGGCAGGCGCAGTACCGCGACGGTGGCGGGCTCCGTCAGAGGAGCGGGCAACTCGGACAGTTCGAGCGAGAATGCCCCGGTCCGGCCGACCACAAGGCGCAGCTTCGATGCGGCTTCCGCCTCGAAACACAGCGCCTGGATGGCGTTGCGCACCGCATGCCGGTCGAAGCCGAAGCCCAGCGTCGCGGCGCTCGCAGCTATGCGTTCAAGGTGCGGCTCAAGCAGCGCGATGCCGTTTTCGGGCGTGAAGCGCATCGTCTCGATCAGATCGAAGCTGGCAGGCGACACCACTTCTCCGGCAACCTGCACTTGCGACTCTCGCACGAAACCCCCTTTGACCAGACATTCCCGCCATTCGGGAAGCGCTTGCGAATCCGCGACCACGGCGGACCCGACCCCTAGGACAGCGCGACCGTCACGGTCGAGACGCAGAGTGCGGATTGCCACATTGAAAGCCGCATCGCCAGAGGGTTCGAGATAACCGATAGAACCGCAGTAAAGCCCGCGCGGTGTCCGCTCGGCTTCGGCGATCAGTTCCATGGCGCGGATCTTGGGCGCTCCGGTGATCGAGCCGCAGGGGAACAGGGCACGCAAAAGGTCGAGTCCGCCGCGCCCCTCGGGAAGCGTGGCGCGCACTGTTGAGACCATCTGGTGGACGGTGGGGTAGCTCTCGATCGCGAAAGGGTTTTCCACCCGGACGCTGCCCGGCTCGGCCACGCGCGACAGATCGTTGCGCATGAGGTCGAGGATCATCAGGTTCTCGGCGCGGTCCTTGGCGCTGGCGGCAAGATCGGCGGCCAGCGCGGCATCGCCGGCGGCATCGCGGCCGCGCGGGCGGGTGCCTTTCATCGGGCGCACTTCCGCCTCGCGGCCCGAAAGGCTGAAGAACAGCTCCGGCGAGAAGCTGAGGTGCCAGCGCGCGCCGTCGTGGATGACCGCGCCGTAACCGGCCGCCGCGCGCGGGCGCAGCGCGGCGTAGAGCGCCAGCGGGTCGCCGCTCCACGAGCCTGCAAGCGGCAGCGTGAGGTTCGCCTGGTAGATGTCGCCCGCTTGAATCGCGCCGTGGATAGCGGCGAAGGCCCGTTCGTAGCCGCCGAGATCGACTTGCGGCTCCAGCGGCCCGATGGCGGGGCGCTCCGGCCCGGCACCGGCGACCAGCCAGAGCGGGACCTGGGCGGGAGAAAGCGTCTCGTACCCCTCGAAGGCGCCGAACCACAGCAGCGGGGCACCGGTTTCCCGCAAGCGCCCGGCGAGGCGCGGTTCCAGCGCCAGTCCGGCCTCGTAGGTCATGTAGCCCGCCAAATGCAGGCCCTGCCGCGAGAGGGCCTGCAGACGCTCCAGCGCGGGCAGCACCTCGTCACCGCGCATCGCCACTACGGTTTCGCGGGCGCCGCGGTAGAGCCGGGCATCGGCGGCGCCTTCGCTGCGGGCGTCATCGAGGAGGACGAAAGGGTCGGTCATGGGATCGGGCGGGCCTTTAGCGGGAGTTTGCCGCTGTGCCCACCCCGCTGCGACTAACTACGCCTGCGGCTTCGTAAGTCTCGCTCCCCTCCCGCTTGCGGGAGGGGTTGGGGGTGGGCCCTTCCGCAGCACCGATTGCCACGCTACACCCATGGTGCGACAGGGCTTGGAGACGACGGGATGAACGAGATTTTCCTCGGACTAGGCGGCGATGGAGAGCGGCAGGTGCTGCGCCTCGGCCGCGCCAACCGCCATGGCCTGATCGCGGGCGCGACCGGCACCGGCAAGACGGTGACCCTGCAGACCATTGCCGAGCAATTCTCCGCCGCCGGGGTGCCGGTGTTCATGGCCGACGTGAAGGGCGACCTCTCGGGCGTGTGCATGGCCGGGAGCCCGCAGTTCAAGAACGCCGCCATCCTGGAATCGCGGGCGAAGGAGATCGGCATCGCCGACTATGCCTACGCCGACAACCCCGCGGTCTTCTGGGATATCTACGGCGAGCAGGGCCATCCGGTGCGCACTACGATCTCCGAGATGGGACCGCTGCTGCTGGCCCGGCTGATGGACCTCAACGAGACGCAGGAGGGCGTGCTCAACATCGTCTTCCGCTATGCCGACGAACAGGGCCTGCTGCTGCTGGACCTCGAAGATCTGCAGGCGATGCTTGCCTACGTGGGGCAGAACGCCGCCGATCTGGGCCTCAAGTACGGCAACGTGTCCAAGGCGAGCGTCGGCACCATCCAGCGCCAGCTCCTTGCGCTCGACAGCCAGGGGGCGGCGCAGTTCTTCGGTGAGCCCGCGCTGGAGATCGCCGATTTCATCAAGTGCGACGATCAGGGACGCGGCTACATCAACGTGCTCGCCGCCGACAAGCTGATGCGCAGCCCGAAGCTCTACGCGACGTTCCTGCTCTGGCTGCTGTCCGAACTGTTCGAGGTGCTGCCCGAAGTCGGCGATCCGGAGAAGCCCAAGCTGGTGTTCTTCTTCGACGAGGCGCACCTGCTGTTCGACGATGCGCCCAAGGCGCTGCAGGACAAGGTCGAGCAGGTCGTTCGCCTCGTCCGTTCCAAGGGCGTGGGCGTCTACTTCGTGACGCAGAACCCGATCGACATTCCCGAGGAGATCGCCGGGCAGCTCGGCAACCGCGTCCAGCATGCGCTGCGCGCCTTCACCCCGCGTGACAAGCGCGCGATCAAGGCGGCCGCCGATACCTTCCGCATCAACCCGCAGCTCGACGTCGAGGCGGCGATCACCGAGTTGAAGGTGGGCGAGGCGCTGGTCTCCACGCTGGGCGACGACGGCGCGCCTTCGGTGGTACAGCGCACGCTGGTGGCGCCGCCGCGCTCGAGGCTGGGGCCGATCACCGACAAGGAGCGTGCGATCGTCCAGTCGATCAGCCCCTTCGAGGGCAAATACGACACCCGCGTCGACCGCGAGAGCGCGGAGGAAGTGCTCGCCGCCAAGGCCGCCGACGCCGCCGCCACTGCGCAAGAGGTGGAGGAGAAGGGCCGCGACGAGGTCGCCAAGCAGGAGCGCAGGAGCCCCGGCTTGTGGGACGGCATCGGCGGCAAGGTCGCCAAGGCCGCCGCCGGGGCTGCGGCCGCCAGCGCCGGGTCGATCCTCGCGCAGACGATGCAGGGCAAGAAGAGCCGCGCCAGCCCCAAGGCCTCGGCCGCCAGCGCCGCTGCCGGGACGGTGGGTGATGCGCTGGGCAAGGCGATCGGCTTCCCCGGACTTGGCAGGTTCGCGCGCAACCTCATCGGCGGATTGATGCGATAGTGCGAAGGCTCGTCGTCCCGGACTTGATCCGGGACAGGTGGCGATCCTTGGGCAGAAGCGCGTTGCACGCGCTGGCCGGCGGCCGGGTCACGGCCAGCGGTCCCGGATCAAGTC
>NZ_BAAILP010000026.1:0-11587 GCF_054589055.1 Novosphingobium sp. 11B
AAGCTCAGCCTGAGCGGAATAGAGAGAACCTCTCAAATCCGCTCAGGCTGAGCTTGTCGAAGCCCCATCGGTTCACCCCCAGGGGCGCTCGCGATACCATTGCGTGATGACGTACTTGCGGCCCTTGCGCACCTTCATCGCGTGATGAAGCGTCGCCGCGTTACAGCTGCCGTCAGCGCGGCGGTTGTTCCAGCCGATGAGCTTGCCGGTCTCGGGCTGGATCATCTTGTCGATGACCTTGAAGCGAGTCGCGCCTCCGGCCTCGACGTCGTTCAGGTAGATCATGAAGGTCCAGGTCCGCTGGCCGGGAACCTTGCAGTATTTCTCGAAATCGGCGCTGTCGGGCTCGAAATAATCGGTGTGCGCCTTGAACTCCTGCCCGACTTCATAGCGCTGTCCCTGCAGCGGTTCCGCATGGGCAAGGTCGATGCCGGAAAGTCGGGACAGCGCCTGCGCCAGTTCGTCGACCACCGGATAGTCGCGTGACAGGTCGCAGGTCGAACTGGTCCGGAACGCATCGTCTCCGTTGTAGTCGGCGATCGTCGAGGGGCGGTTGTTGGTCTCGATCAGATCGACCAACTGCGCGCAGCGCTCGGCGTCGAGGAACTCGCGCAGGATGAACAGGTCGAGCCGGGACGATGGGAAGCGCTGAACGCCGGGGTGGGATAGCAGTCTTGCAGCCGATGATTCGCCGGGTTCGTCCATGCGCCGACCTTAGCCACGGGCAGGGCGCAGGAAAATCGCGTGCAAGGTACTGTGCAGGTAAATTTCGCCTCTCCGCATTTTTGCTTTGCAAGAATCCGCGCGCTGTGCAAAAGGCGCGCTCCGCACCGGATGCAGCAGCGTCCGATGCCGGACGCGGCGCCTCTCGAGTGCGCCTGTGGCGATCGTAGCTCAGTTGGTTAGAGCGCCGGTTTGTGGTACCGGAGGTCGTGGGTTCGAACCCCATCGATCGCCCCATTTTCTCCCTTTTACCACAGTGTGATGCTCATAGCGGCATCATGATACCAATGCCCGATTGGCGCATGAAAAGCGCTGTGCTTTGATCTGAGTCACTTGCTCCTTTCAACACGCACTATAGAAGCGCGCCTGTCATGCACGGCTTTGCCAACCCCGCCCGTTTTCTGCGCATCGCCCGCTGGCTGATGCCCCTGTGCATGGGCACGGGACTGGTCGTCGCCTTCGCGGCGCTGGGCTGGGGGCTGTTCGTCGCCCCTGCCGAGCGCCTGCAGGGAGAGACGGTGCGCATCGTCTATCTTCACGTGCCCGCCGCCTGGCTGGGCATGGCCGGGTGGATGGGCATCGCGGGCGCGAGCTTCACCGAACTCGTCTGGCGTCATCCGCTCGCGGCCATCGCGGCGAAAGCCTGCGCGGTGCCGGGCGCGGTTTTTACTGCCGTCTGCCTGCTTACAGGTTCGCTGTGGGGGCGTCCTGCGTGGGGGACATGGTGGGTCTGGGACGGACGGCTGACCTCGATGCTTGTGCTTCTCTTCCTCTACTTCGGGTGGATGGCGCTGTCGCAGGCGAGCGAGGCTGCGGACGGCGGCCAGAATCGTGCGCCCGCCATCTTCGGGCTCGTCGGCGCGGTGAACGTGCCGATCATTCATTACTCGGTGATCTGGTGGAACAGCCAGCACCAGCCGCCGAGCATCACCGTGGGCAAGTCCGCGATGTCGGGTGATTTTCTGGTGCCGCTGCTTGCCGCGATGCTCGGTTTCACGCTGATCTTCGCAGGCGTCGTGCTGGCGCGGATGCGTGCGATCCTGGCCGAGCAGCAGGCCGAGGCGCGGCTGCGCAGGAAAGCGCGCGCGGAAGTGGAGGCGTTCTGATGCGTGAGGCGATGGACCCATGGACCTTTGTGGTCGCGGCCTATGTGGTCGGCGTCGGCGCGACGCTGGCGATGGTCGCATGGGCGCTGCTTTCGATGCGCCGCGCAGAAAAGCGCCGTGATTCGGCGAGGAACCGCTGATGGCGACGGTCGCCAAGAGCCCGATCAAGGCCAAGCACCAGCGCCTCGTGCTGCTGATCGTCGCGCTAGTCGTGCTCATCGGGGCGGCGTTGCTCGCCGCATGGGCGCTGCGCAATCAGGCGAGCTACTTCTACGTGCCGAGCGAGATCGTCGCCAGGCCGCCCGAGCCCGGCCGCGCCGTGCGCCTTGGCGGCATGGTCGAGAAGGGCTCGCTCAAGACGGCGGCGGACGGAGTGACGATCAATTTCGCCGTGCAGGACGGCAAGGCGCGCGTGCCGGTGACCTTCAAGGGCATCGTGCCCTCGCTGTTCGTCGAGGGATCCGGCGTCGTCGCCGAGGGCAAGATGGGGATGGACGGCACATTCGTCGCCGACAACCTCCTCGCCAAGCATGACGAGAACTACGTGCCCCGCGAGATGCAGGACATGTCCAGGGAACAGGCCCAGAAGGTCATGCAAGAAACCAAATGATCGCTGAACCCAAATGATCGCTGAATTAGGTCTTGCCGCCCTCTGGCTGGCGGCGGCGCTGGCGGCGCTGCAACTCGTTTCCGGTGCGCTGGGGCTGACAGAGCGCGGCGCCGTGCTCGGCGGTGCGGTGCGCCCCGTGGCGGTCGTGCAGGGCGGACTGGCGCTGCTGGCCTTCGCCTGTCTCATCTACGTCTTTTCGGTCACCGATCTGTCGGTGAAGCTGGTCGCGCTCAATTCGCATTCGATGAAGCCGCTGGTGTTCAAGATCGCCGGCGCCTGGGGCAACCACGAGGGCTCGATGCTCCTGTGGGTGACGGTGATGGGGCTGGGCGGCGCCTTCGTGGCGCTCGTCGAAAAGCGCTTGCCGGAACGCACCATGCTGGCGACGCTGGCCGGGCAGGCTTTCGTGAGCCTTGGCTTCTATGCCTTCCTGCTGCTTGCCTCCAACCCGTTCGAGCGGCTTTCGCCGGTGCCGATGGAGGGTAACGGGCTCAACCCGCTGCTGCAGGACCTTGGCCTCGCGTTCCATCCGCCGACGCTCTACCTGGGCTATGTGGGGCTCTCGATCGCGTTCAGTTTCGCTATCGGTGCTCTGGTGACCCGCGAGGTCGGCCCGGCGTTCGCCAAGGCAATGCGCCCGTGGGTGCTGGGCGCGTGGATATTCCTCACCGTGGGCATCACCGCCGGTTCGTACTGGGCCTATTACGAACTGGGCTGGGGCGGCTGGTGGTTCTGGGACCCGGTCGAGAACGCCTCGCTGATGCCCTGGCTGGCGGCGACGGCACTGCTCCATTCGTGCGGCGTGCTGGCGGCGCGCAATGCACTGCGCGCCTGGACGATCATGCTGGGCGTGGTTGCGTTCTCGATGTCGATGATCGGCACGTTCCTGGTGCGCTCGGGCATCCTGACGAGCGTGCATGCCTTTGCCGTCGATCCGCAGCGCGGCACGTTCATCCTCGCGCTGCTGGCAATCTACATCGGCGGCGCGCTGGTGCTGTTCGGCCTGCGCGCCGCGACCGTGACCGAGGGCGAGCGCTTCGCCTTCGTCAGCCGCGAGGGCGCACTGGTAGTGAATAACGTGATGCTCTCGGCGATCCTGGGCATCGTGCTGTTCGGCACGCTCTACCCGCTGTTCGCAGAGGCGATGGGAGCCAAGGTCTCGGTCGGGCCGCCATACTTCAATCCGATGAGCGCGCTGTTCGCGGTGCCTATGCTGGTCGTGCTCATGGTCGGGCCGCTGCTGCGCTGGCGGCGGGACAAGTTCGGGCGCGTCGGCCGCGGGCTGGTGATCCCCGCGATGCTGGTCGTCGCGGGCGGGATCGGCGTGCTGGTTCTGGGCGGTGTCGCGCTGCTGCCCTGGATCGGTCTTGCGCTCTCGGTCGGGCTCGGCTGGGCCAGCCTGCTGCCGCTCAAGGGCCGCAACCTGCGCCGCACACCGCTGCCGATCTGGGGCATGGTCGTCGCGCACTTCGGCATTGCCGTCGCTCTGTTTGGCATGAGCAGCGAGAGCGCCTTCTCGGTCGAGAAACTGGTCGCGGTGCGCATGGGCGAGGTCACGCAAGTCGGCCCATGGGGCGTCAAGCTCGACACCGTCGAGCCTGTCGCCGGTCCGAACTGGACGGCGATGGAGGCGCGCCTGCTGGTGCGCTACGGTATCGACGGTAAGGTGACACGCATGCTCCCGCAGTCGCGCAGCTTCTGGGCGCCGCCGCAGCAGACTAGCGAATCGGCGCTGCTGACGCGCTGGAATGGCCAGCTTTACGCCGTGCTCGGCGGCGAGGCGCCCAAGGTCGATGGCGAGAAGCAATCGCGCTGGCAACTGCGCTTGTGGTGGAAGCCTTTCGCGCCGCTGATCTGGATCGGCGGTCTGCTGATCGCGCTGGGCGGCCTGCTGGCGCTGCTGGGCCGGGTGGCGGCCGACGTGCGGCGGATCGTGGCCAAGGACAAGATCGCCTATCGGCGCGAGAAGCAGGGACGATGAGCGATTTACCCGCAAAAGCGCCTCGTTGGGCGATCTGGCTGCCGCTGGCGCTGTTCCTCGGCTTCGTGGCGCTGGTGATCGTCGGGCTCTATCGCCCGGCGGACCGCAATGTCGCCTCCGCGCTCGTCGGTAAGTCGATGCCGCAGTTCGATCTGCCTGCCGCCTTGCCGGGACGGCCCGGCCTTGACAGCAAGGTGCTTGCCAACGGCAAGCCGCACCTCGTCAACGTGTTCGCCAGCTGGTGCATTCCCTGCCGCGTCGAGGCGCCGCAACTCGGAGCGCTGGCCAAGGCCGGGGTGCCGATCGAAGGCATCTCGGTGCGCGACACGACCGAGAACCTGCAGGGCTTCCTTCAAACGAACGGCGACCCGTTCCAGCGCATCGGCGCGGACGATGACGGGAAAGTGCAACTGGCGCTCGGCTCGTCCGGCGTTCCGGAGACTTACGTGGTCGATGGCAAGGGCACGATTGTCTACCAGCACATCGGCGAAATCCGGCCCGAGCACCTCGGGCTGCTGCTTGAGAAGCTGAAGGAGGCGGGCCAGTGAAGCGCCTGATCGCTCTCGTTGCGCTGGCTCTCGCGGCTCCCGTGTTCGCACAGGAGGAGCAGTCCACTGCGCCTTACGCCTATCGTCAGCTCGATGATCCGGCGCAGGAAACCAAGGCGCAGGATCTCATGGAAACCCTGCGCTGCCTTCAGTGCCAGGGCCAGTCGATTGCGGATTCGGACGCGCCGATCGCGGGTTCGATGCGCTCGCTGGTGCGCGAGCGGATCAAGGCGGGCGAGACTCCCGAACAGATCCGCGCCTGGCTGATCGAGCGCTACGGCGACTACGTCAGCTATGCACCTCAGCTCACCGGCCTGACCTGGCCGCTGTTCGCGGTGCCGGGCGTGCTGCTCCTCATCGCCTTCCTGCTGCTACGGCGCCGCTTTTCCGCAAAAGGAGCAGGGCAGTGACCTGGGTTTTCGTGATCGGCCTAGCCGCCCTCGTGCTGGCGGTGTTGCTTTTCGTATTCAAAGTGCCGCGCGGATGCCGCGAGGCGGTGGCTTCGGCGCTGCTGCTCGGCATCGCGGGATACGTGACGCAGGGCTCGCCGAGCTTGGCAGGAGCGCCGAAGGATTCGGCCGAGTCCGTGTCCGCCGACCCCGCCGCGCTTGTCGAAGGCCGCGCCAAGGTCACCAATAGCGGCATCCCGACCAACAACCGCTGGGTGGTGATCGCCGATGGCCTCGCTCGCAACGGTCAGTATGCCGATGCCGCCGAAGTCCTTCGCGGGGCGATCGAGGATGACCCCAAGAACGCCGACGCCTGGCTGGCGCTGGCCAATTCGCTGGTCGCCCACGCAGACAACATGCTGACGCCGCCCGCGCTCTACGCCTACCAGCGTGCGATCGACGCGGAGCCGGATGCGCCGGGCGCACGATTCTTCCTCGGCCTCGCCTATGCGCGCGAGGGGAAACTCGCCGAGGCGCGTGCCTTGTGGGTCGATGTTGTGAAGACCGCACCCGAGGATGCGCCGTGGCGTCTGCCGCTCGCCCAGCAACTGATGCGCCTCGACGCCGCGATCGCGGCGCAAAGCGGGCAGGCTCCGGCCGAATCGGCGCCCGTTCAGCCCGGCCCGGCCAATCCCTGAACGGAACATTGCCGCCGGGCGCGGGGATTGTAAGTATCGTTGCTTGGCCCCATTCATGCTGCTAACGGCGCAAGCCTGCCGCAGCCGCTCTAGCGTGTCTGCGAGTCCATTACAGGACGCATGAATGAGTGATTCTCCAGCAGACACACCTTACGTTCCTTCGACGGCGGGTGAGTCTCACAGTTCGGGCGGCCATCACGGCCAGGGCTCGGGCAATATCACCAAGCTCGCGCTTGGCGCGGTCGGCGTCGTCTTCGGCGACATCGGCACCAGCCCCCTCTATGCCTTTCGCGAAACCTTCGTCGGCCCGCATCCGCTGGCGATCGACGAACTGCACGTCCTCGGCGTCGTCAGCCTGATCTTCTGGTCGATGACGCTGGTGGTGTCGGTGCAGTATGTTGGCGTGCTGATGCGTGCGGACAACAAGGGGCAGGGCGGCAGCCTCGCGCTCGTCGCGCTGATTTCCGGCGCGATCCGCAAGTCCGGCTACGGGCCGCTGGTGGTGCTGCTGGGCGTCTTCGCGACCTCGCTGTTCTACGGCGACTCGATGATTACCCCGGCGGTTTCGGTGCTCTCGGCGGTCGAGGGCCTCACCGTCGTCCAGTCGGACCTCGCGCCCTTCGTGCTGCCGATCGCGCTGGTGCTGCTGATCGCGCTGTTCGTCATCCAGAAGAGCGGCACCGCCAAGATCGGCGCGCTGTTCGCGCCGGTCATGGTGACCTACTTCACCGTGCTCGCGGTGCTGGGCATCTACCATCTGGTTCAGATGCCCGAGGTGCTGGTGGCGCTGAACCCGTGGTACGCGATCCAGTTCTTCCTGACCGACAAGATCCTCGGCTTCCTGGCGCTCGGCTCGGTGGTGCTGGCGGTGACGGGGGCGGAAGCGCTCTATGCGGACATGGGGCACTTCGGGCGCGGCCCGCTGCGCCTTTCGTGGTTCGCTTTCGTGATGCCCTGCCTGCTCATCAACTACTTCGGGCAGGCGGCGATGATCCTGGGTCTCGACGACGCGCAGGCGGCCGTTGCAATGGAGAATCCGTTCTTCAACCTCGCGCCCGAATCGCTGCGCCTGCCGCTGGTGATCCTCGCGACCTGCGCCACCTTCATCGCCAGCCAGGCGGTGATCTCGGGCGCGTTCTCGATCACCCATCAGGCGATGCAGCTGGGCTTCATCCCGCGGCTCTCGACCCGCCACACCAGCGAGCACGAGGCGGGGCAGATCTACATCCCCTTCGTCAACTGGGCGCTGATGACCGGCGTGATCGTGCTGGTCCTGGTGTTCCAGAACTCGTCGAACCTCGCCTCGGCCTACGGCATCGCGGTGACCGGCGCGATGCTGATCGACACCTGCCTGATGGCGGTGATGCTGTTGGTCGTGTGGAAGTGGCACAAGGCGCTGGCGATCCCGGTGATCGTCACCTTCTTCGTGGTCGATGGCGCCTACTTCGCCGCCAACGCCACCAAGATCCCCGACGGCGGCTGGTTTCCGCTGATGATCGGCGGCATCGCCTTCACCCTGCTGACGACGTGGAACAAGGGCCGCCGCCTGATGCGCGACCGCATGACCGAGGCCGCGCTGCCGCTCAACGTCTTCGCCAAGAGCGCCCACGGCAGCGCCGCGCGGGTGCCGGGCACGGCGATCTTCATGGCCTCCAGCAACATGGGCGTGCCTTCGGCGCTGCTCCACAACATCAAGCACAACAAGGTGCTGCACGAGCGCGTCGTGGTGCTGACGGTGGAAGTGCAGGACGGCCCCTATGTGGAGCCGGAGGACCGCTTTACCGTCGTCGATCTGGGGCAGGGCTTCTACCGGTTGACGCTGCGCTACGGCTTCATGGAGGAGACCGACATTCCGGCCGCGCTGGCGCATGCGCCGATGTGCGGTGGCCCGTTCGAGATGATGAAGACCAGCTTCTTCCTCTCGCGCCAGACGCTGGTGCCCTCGGAAAAGCCCGGCATGGCGATCTGGCGCGAAAAGCTGTTCGCGTGGATGATGCGCAACGCGGCGAGCGCGATGGAGTTCTTCCGCCTGCCGACGAACCGCGTGGTGGAACTGGGCAGCCAGCTGGAAATTTGATGCATCGACTTCGGCGCAGAACCGGATCGATTGTGGCGCCGATCTGTCCTTGTCCTGTCTTGGCAACGTGTTAGCCTGAAATCTCCGGACATGGAGATCGGGCATGGTGGCGGTTGCTCTGGCAGTTCTGATGGCGGTGGCGGCGCCTCCTGCGGTCCCTCCGCCGCCGGTCGTCGCCGATGAATTCCGCCGTTCGAGCGAACGCGGCCTTGCCGCCTGGACTCCCGGGGAGGTGCGCTGTGATGGCGGCGCTCTCGTCTCCGGCGCGCCGCTGCGCCGTCCGCTGAACACCATCGGCTGGCGCGGGCCGAACGCGCAGCAGTCGGTGACGCTGCGTTTCGACATCGACGCCAGTGGCCGACCGGTCTCGATCACGCGCGGGGATGCCCGTTTCGTGCCCAACGACGACATCGCGCCCGCGCTCGCCGCCAGCCGGTTCCCGGCCAGGGCGCACAGCGCCTGCTCGGTGACGTATGCGGTCGCGGTCGCGCCTTTCGCCACCGCCGCCGTGCCCGATCTGGTGTCCTACACGGTGACGCCGCTGAACGGGCGGCTGCCGATGCCGGGCTGGGAGCGCATCCGCGAAGGTGGCAACTGCGCCGACGCCCCGCGCCCGCAGCCGCTGGTGCGCGCGCTCCCGGATTTCGCGAAGCTGCCCGGTACCCCCGGCATGAAGGAATGGGCGCTGGTGACGTACGACACCGATGCGGGCGGCAAGCCGATGAACGTGCGGATCGGCACCGGCACCGGCAATAAGGCGCTCGATGCGGCGGCGGTTAAGGCGATGCGCGAATCGCGCTTCACCGGCGGCGCGCGCAAGGGATGCTCCTATCCCTACTGGCGCCAGCCCGAAGTGCTGGCCGCGCCGCCAATGCCGGAAAAGAGCGCCTTTCCGGCGGGCGACAAGTGCCCGGCCGGACAGGACTGGGCGAGCCAGCCGGTGCTGCGATTCCCGCAGGCCTACAACCGCCGCCGGATCGAGGGCTGGGCGGTCGTCAGCTACGACATCGCGCCGTGGGGCGCGGTGGGGAATGCCAAGGTACTGGCCGCGCAGCCTTCCGACGACTTCGGGCGGCAGGCGCTGCAGGTGATCCAGTCGGCCAAAGCGGCGCCCTCGCAGGAAGGGCGCAGCGGCTGCATCGAACGCATCCGTTTCGCGATCCATCCCGAAGCGGGCGACAGCGACGATGCGCCCGATCCGATCATCCTCGGCGGCTGAGCCCGTCTGTTCCTAGGGACCGTCACTTCGTCATTGCGAGCACAGCGACGCAATCCAGAGCGGTTTAGGCTGCCTTGGATTGCTTCGCTGCGCTCGCAATGACGAATGGGCGCGTCGTCAGCGGCAGAAATTCGCGCCGTCCGCCTCCAGATGAAAGTGGTTCTCGTGCGCTGCATTGTAAGCGGGCCCTAGCGTCGTGCCGAAGCGCTTGCAGGCGCTGTCGTGGACCACGCGCAGGAAGCGGCGTTCGGCGGGCGTGCCGCCGTTCCAGCCGGCTAGCACGGTGATGCGCCGTCCGTCGCCAAGGACGAAGCCCGAGACGTCGATGGCATTGGCACTGGCATGACCCGACCGGCGTGAAGTGCCCGCGACGTTGCGGCACGAATAACTGCCGAACGTCTCGATCTTCACCAGTCGGCTGCCGAGGATCTGCTGCGCCGCACGGTCCACGCCGTAGCGTGCCCAGCCCGCAAAGGCTGTCGATGTTGCGCAAGTCACGGGGCCGAGCCCGGAAACGGTCACCGTGGCGTCGTCTGTGTTGAGCGCGGCCAGCTTGACCGTCCCCACCGTGGAGCAGGCGCTGCCGTACCAGCGATCCTCGACCGGGGTGAATACGGCCTGCTGTGCGCTCAGCGTAGAGAGGCACTGCCGCAGTTCAGGGCGCGGCGGCGCGGGTCGGGGGCGACTCGCCGCGTGATTCGGCCGTCGGTTCGAAGGCGCCGGACGGTCGATGCACCCGCTGAGCACGGCGAGCAGGGGGAGGGTGAACAAAATTCTGCGCATGGGTCCAAGCTCTTGGGGGGGAGTGCCTTAACCTGCGCTTATCCGTGCCTTACACGGCGGCAGGGCGCTATATGCATGCGACCGTTTTACACAGTGAACTGGCCTGCAAGACGATTGACATCCCCGTGGGTGCCACTAGGAGCGGCTCCGGGCCACGCGGTCCCAACGCCGCGCGTGCTCTCTGTAAGGAGAGTCAGAAATGACTGATTTGATTGCCGTTCCCGCGCGTAAACCTGATCGTCCGCAGTTCTCTTCCGGACCTTGCGCCAAGCCGCCCGGCTATTCCCCCGAAAAGCTCGCCACCGAATCGCTGGGTCGTTCGCACCGTGCGAAGATCGGCAAGACTCGCCTCGCCTACTGCATCGACCTGATGCGCGAAGTGCTGCAGCTGCCGGATACCCACCGCATCGGCATCGTCCCCGGTTCAGACACCGGCGCCTTCGAGATGGCCATGTGGACCATGCTCGGCCAGCGCGCCGTGACCACGGTTGCCTGGGAAAGCTTCGGCGAAGGCTGGGTGACGGACGCTGCCAAGCAGCTCAAGCTCGATCCCACCGTGATCCGCGCCGACTACGGCCAGCTGCCTGACCTCACCCAGATCGATTTCAGCACCGATGTGCTGTTCACCTGGAACGGCACCACCTCGGGCGTGCGCGTTCCGAACGCAGACTTCATCCCCGACGACCGCGAGGGCCTGACTTTCGCCGACTCGACCTCGGCGGTGTTTGCCTACGACATCGACTGGTCGAAGATCGACGTCGCCACCTTCTCCTGGCAGAAGGTTCTGGGCGGCGAGGGCGGTCACGGCGTCCTCATCCTCGGCCCTCGCGCGGTCGAGCGTCTGGAAACCTACACCCCGGCATGGCCGCTTCCCAAGGTGTTCCGCCTCGTTTCCAAGGGCAAGCTCGCAGAGGGTGTGTTCAAGGGCGAGACGATCAACACCCCCTCGATGCTCGCCGTCGAGGACGCGATCTTCGCGCTGGAATGGTCGAAGTCGCTGGGCGGTCTGGAAGGTCTGAAGGCCCGTTCGGACGCCAACGCCGCTGCCCTTGGCAAGATCGTCGCCGAGCGTGACTGGCTGGACCACCTTGCGGTGGACGAGGCGACCCGTTCGAAGACCTCGGTGTGCCTGACAGTCGAAGGTGCCGACGCCGACTTCATCAAGAAGTTCGCCGCCCTGCTCGAAAAGCAGGACGCCGCCTACGACGTCGCCGGATACCGCGATGCCCCTGCGGGCCTGCGCATCTGGTGCGGTGCCACGGTCGACACCCAGGACGTCGAGGATCTCGGTCCCTGGCTCGACTGGGCCTACGCCACCGTCAAGGCCGAACAGGTCGCGGCGTAAAAATACCGCCGTCATCCCAGCGAAAGCTGGGACCGCTGGCCGCCACGCGCGACAGCTCGTGCAAGGCCGATTGCGGTCCCAGCCTACGCTGGGATGACGGGGATTTTA
>NZ_BAAILP010000026.1:11684-19416 GCF_054589055.1 Novosphingobium sp. 11B
TCCGCGATTTTATTCGAGAATTTCACTCCGCCATGGCCTCACTTACGGCCAGCGTGAAGGAACACATTCCATGACCAAGCCCAAAGTCCTCATTTCCGACAAGATGGACCCCAACGCCGCCCGCATCTTCGAAGAGATGGGCTGCGACGTCGACGTCATCACCGGCGAGAATCCGGAACAGCAGATCGCCCGCATCGGTGAATACGATGGCCTCGCCATCCGTTCGTCGACCAAGGTGACCAAGGAAATGCTGGCCGCCGCCAAGAACCTCAAGGTCATCGGCCGCGCCGGCATCGGCGTCGACAACGTCGATATCCCGGCTGCCTCGGCGCAGGGCGTGGTGGTGATGAACACCCCGTTCGGCAACTCGATCACCACCGCGGAGCACGCCATCGCGCTGATGTTCGCGCTCGCCCGCCAGCTGCCCGAGGCGAACGCCCAGACGCAGGCCGGCACCTGGCCGAAGAACGGCTTCATGGGCGTCGAAGTCACCGGCAAGACGCTCGGCCTCATCGGCGCGGGCAACATCGGCTCGATCGTCGCCAGCCGTGCGCTGGGCCTGCGCATGAAGGTCGTCGCCTTCGACCCGTTCCTGACGCCTGAGCGCGCCGTGGAAATGGGCGTCGAGAAGGCGGACCTCGAAACGCTGCTGGCCAAGGCGGACTTCATCACGCTGCACACGCCGCTGACCGACCAGACCCGCAACATCCTCTCGGCCGAGAACCTTGCCAAGACCAAGAAGGGCGTGCGCATCATCAACTGCGCACGCGGCGGTCTGGTGGACGAAGCCGCGCTGAAGGCGGGCCTCGATTCGGGCCACATCGCGGGCGCCGCTCTCGACGTGTTCCAGACTGAACCGGCGAAGGATTCGCCGCTGTTCGGCACCCCGAACTTCATCTGCACCCCGCATCTGGGCGCATCGACCACCGAAGCGCAGGTCAACGTGGCGCTCCAGGTGGCCGAGCAGATGGCCGACTACCTCGTCAACGGCGGTGTCACCAACGCGCTCAACATGCCCTCGCTGAGCGCCGAGGAAGCCCCCAAGCTCAAGCCCTACATGAAGCTGGCCGAAGTGCTGGGTTCGATGGTCGGCCAGCTGACCGTGGACTCGGTTCCGCGCATCTCGATCCACGTCGAGGGCGCCGCCGCCGAACTGAACCAGAAGCCCATCACCGCCGCCGTCCTCGCCGGCTTCCTGCGCGTGCAGTCGGCTACGGTGAACATGGTCAACGCCCCGTTCCTCGCCAAGGAGCGCGGCCTCGAAGTGCGCGAAGTGAAGACCGAGCGCGAGGGCGACTACCACACTCTGATCCGCGTTTCGGTGAAGACCGAAGCGGGCGAGCGTTCGGTGGCCGGCACGCTGTTCAACAACGTCGAGCCGCGCCTCGTCGAGATGTTCGGCATCAAGGTCGAGGCCGAGCTGGACGGCTCGATGCTCTATATCGTCAACGAGGACGCGCCGGGCTTCATCGGCCGCATCGGCACGCTGCTGGGTGAGAACGCGATCAACATCGGCACCTTCAACCTCGGTCGCCGCGCGGCTGGCGGCGAAGCGGTGCTGTTGCTCTCGGTGGACGGCGATCTCTCGGCCGGACTGCTGGAGCAGGCGCGTGCGCTGCCGGGCGTGAAGACCGTCAAGGCGCTGACGTTCTAAGCTGACGCTTTAACAAGCTCCCAACGAAAAGGGGTCGGTGCCTTGCGGCATCGGCCCCTTTCTCGTTCGGGAGGCGTCGTTCGTCTCGCACTTCTCGATATTGTTGACTAAGTCAACATAATCGATCAAGGCTGGCGCATGAACCAGGCCATCGACGCGATCCGCACCTTCAACCGCTTCTTCACCCGGCACGTCGGCGCCATCGACGCGCGCTTTCTCGACACCGATGCGAACCTGCCGGAAGCGCGCCTCCTGTTCGAGATCGCACGGCTGGGGCCGGTGCTGGCGAATGTCCTGCAGGCCGAACTGGGCCTCGATCGCGGTTACCTCAGCCGGATGATCGCCCGGTTCGAGGAACGGGGCTGGGTCGCGCGCGACCGGCTCGACAGTGATGCGCGCGCCCGCCCGATCCGGCTCACGCAGGCGGGGCAGGCGGCGTTCGAGGAGATCGACGGGCGCCAGCGCGATGCTGTCGCGCACGATCTGGAACGCCTGAGCGCGACCGAGCGCGACGATCTGGTGCAGGCGCTGACGCGGGCGCGGCTGCTGCTGGATCGCCAGGCGCCCGATGCCTTCACGATCCGCGACGCGCGGGTCGGCGAAGTCAGTCAGGTGGCGGCCCGTCAGTCGGTGCTCTACGCCGAAAGCCACAGTTGGGGGCATGGGCTCGAAGTGGTGGAGGCGGAAACCACTGCAGCGTTCCTGCGAAACTCCGATGCGGAGCGAGAGCGCTGCTGGGTCGCGGATCTGGGCGGGGTCATGGCCGGCGCGGTGTTCCTTACCGACGAGGGGGAAGGCACCGCTCGGCTGCGCCTGCTCCACGTCGAGCCTTTCGCGCGGCGGCGGGGCATCGGCGACGCGCTGGTCGCCGGCTGCCTCGATTTCGCGCGGGAGAAGGGCTACCGGCAGGTGGTGCTATGGACGCATACCGTGCTCGAAGCCGCGCGCCGCATCTACGCGCGCAACGGCTTCGAGTGCATCGACACCCAGGTCCACCATACGTTCGGCGAACCGGTTCAGGGCGAGACCTGGCGCGTGTTGCTTTGAAGCATCAGCGCGGCGGCGGGCCGCCCATCGGGCCGGGGCCGCCGGGACCGCGCATGCGCTCCCCGTCCTTGCCCTTGGGGCGCAGTTCTTCCATCGACAGGTAGCCGTCGTGGTCGGTGTCCGCCGTGTCGAACAGCTTGCCTTCGTAGGCCAGCAGTTCCTCCAGCGAGACGCCTGCGTCGTAATTGGTGTTGGCGCGGGCGATGACGGTGCCGCTGAGGGGCTCGATCAACCGCGCGAGTGCGCGATCTTCGCCGACGTCGGGCATGACGGCCTCGACGATCGGGCCGCTTCGGTCACCGGTCGCGGCATCGTCGCTGGTGGCGGCCGAGCCCATCTTGCTCTGCCACGCGCTGAATTCCGCCATGGAGATCGAGCCGTTGCGGTCGGCGTCGATTGCGGCGAAGCGTTCCTTGATGATGACCGCGCGTCGCGCCTCGACGAGCGCGTGCAATTCGTCGAGTGTTACGGTGCCGTCGCGGTTGGTGTCGGCGTCGCGGAACATGTCGGTGACGATCTTGTCGAAGCGCGCGCGCTTGATCGGCTTGGGCGGCTGAGGGGGGCGAGCACCGCCGCCGCCTCCCGGAGGGCCTCCGCCGCCCATGTCGTCTCCGCCCATGCCACCGCCACCCATTCCGCCGCCGCCCATGCCGCCATCCATGCCTCCCATGCTCTGGGCAAGGGCTGGCGGAGCCAGTGTCATCAGCAGTACGGCCAGAAGCGGGGTAATCTTGCGGGCAGGGCTCATGGTTGCGCCTTCGTTGATTGAAACAGGATGCGTCCCGCCAGACGCCTGGGTTCGACTTAGCGGCTGGACCTTCCGGAGCCGATGGAAAATTCGTCGCCAATCGTCGCAAATTTGTACATTCGACAACCGCGCTTCGGCGGGCTAAGGGCGCGGCCATTATGCAGGAAAACGACCGCGATCTTCTGCCCGAGGGCTTGGGCGACCGTCTGCCGCAGCAGGCATGGGCATCCCAGACGGTGCGCCGCGCCGCGCACGACGTTCTTGCGAGCCACGGCTACGCGCGCGTCGAAACGCCGGTGCTGGAGTTCGAAAAGGCACTGGCGCACCGCATGGCGGGCGTTCAGGTGCGCCGCATGTTCCGCTTCGTCGATCCGGTCTCGATGCGGATGCTGGCCCTGCGGTCCGACATCACCGCGCAAGTCGCGCGCATCGCTGCGACCGGCCTTGCGCAGGCGCCGCGGCCGCTGCGGCTGTCCTATTCGGGGCAGGTGGTGACGATCAAGGGCGACGGCCTCGATCCGGCGCGTGAGCGCCTGCAGCTGGGCGCGGAACTCGTCGGCGCCGATTCGACCGAAGCGGTGGCCGAGATCGTCGAACTGGCGATCGAGGCGCTGCGCGCGGCGGGCGCAATGGGCGTTTCTGTGGACTTCACCCTCCCCGACCTCGTCGATACGCTGAGCGCAGGGGCACTGCCGCTGCCCTCCATGAACATCGAGGCGGTGCGCCAGATGCTCGACGCCAAGGACGCAGGCGGGCTGGTCGATGCGGGCGGTGAAGCCTATCTGCCTTTGCTCTACGCCGTCGGGCCGTTCGACAGCGCGATCGAGCAACTGGCAGCCTTTGATGTCGGCGGTGTACTCGCCAGCCGCATTGCCGCGCTGCGGGCGATCGCCGCGCGGGTGAACGGCAAGGCGCGGCTGACGCTCGATCCGTCCGAGCGCCATGGCTTCGAGTATCAGTCCTGGTTCGGTTTCACGATCTACGCCGATGGCGTGCCGGGCAGTCTTGGGCGTGGTGGCACCTATTCGATCCTTGGCCAGACCGGCCGCAATCCGGAATCCGCGACGGGCTTCTCGCTCTATCCCGATCCGCTGATCGAGAGCCTGTCCGCCGCTGCGGGCGAGGAGCGCCGCCTGTTCCTCCCGCTCGGCCATGACCGCGAGGTCGCCAGTCGTCAGCGCGCGATCGGCTGGGTGACCGTCGCTGCGCTCTCGGAAGCGGACGATGCGCTGGCGCTGGGCTGCTCGCACAAGCTGGAAGGCGGCGAGGCGGTCGCGCTTTAACCGAACACCCGGACGAGCCAGCGATCGACCACGCCGGTCGCGGCATAGTCCGGATTGCCCAGTTCGCGGTTGATCTGAATGTGCCCCGGCAATCCGCGTCCGGGGAAGCCTTCGCGCTCGACCTTCGTGCCCGCCTTGCGCAGCGCCGCTTCCAGTTCCTGGGCTTGCCGCACGCCGTCGGCGCGCTGGACGTGGAGCAGCAGGAATTGCGGCGCATTGGGCGCGGCCGCCTGCAAGGTGGGCGAAAGCGCGCGCTGGCGCGACGGATCGGTTCCGAAGGCTTGCCGATATGCACCGCCCATCAGCCGCTCGGCGTCCTGCATCTGCGCGGGGACGTCGTAGGCGGCGCCGTCGATCGGGATCACGCCGCGAATGTCGGAGTAGGCCAGTCCGGCCTTGCGCAGATACCGCGGATCGGTGCCGACCAGCGCCACCAGATGCGCGCCTGCGCTGTGCCCCATCAGCACGACCTTGCCGCGCGCGATGCCTAGCGAATCCGCCTGTTTGAGCAGGGCCGCGAGCGCATCGGCAACATCCTGCGCCTGCTGCTCCACGGTCGCGTCCGGGACTAGCCGGTAGTTGACGCTGGCGAAGGCGTAGCCCTCGCCGGTGTAGTGCGCGACCTTGTAGCGGCCGGTGGCGCTGTCCTTGTCGCCGCGCTTCCAGCCACCGCCGTGAACGAAGACGACCAGTGGGGAAGGCTTTTTGCGCGCGGCCCCGTTCTGAGTTCCTGGCCAGAAATCGAGCGTCTGCAGCGCTCCGGTGCCGTAACTCAGCGTTTCCGTTCGCTGCTGCGCGAGGGCGGGCGTAGCTACCGCTAGCAGCAGGGCACCGATCGTGATCATTGGGGTTTTCTTCATGGTCGCATGCTCCCGTGATATGTCTGCAGGGTCGCAGGCCGGAGCGGGCAGGGGCAAGTCGCCAAGTGTAATGAGGAGTAACCCGTTCGTGCCGGTGACCCTTGACTACCGCCCCCCCTTGCCCTTAGGGGCCCGACCGAAAAAGCCGGGGCCTCCTGCCCCACCGTAAATCCGTATCGTCGAGTCCTGTCGAAGGGCGATACCGGATCCACCGTGGCAGGGTGGAGGAGCATATCCATGGCAAATGTTACCGTGATCGGTGCCCAGTGGGGCGATGAGGGCAAGGGCAAGATCGTCGACTGGCTCGCCAGCCGTGCGGACGCAGTGGTGCGTTTTCAGGGCGGCCACAACGCGGGCCACACGCTCGTCGTCGGCGAACAGGTCTACAAGCTGAGCCTGCTGCCTTCGGGCATCGTCACCGGCACGCTTTCGATCATCGGCAATGGCGTCGTGCTCGATCCGTGGCACCTCAAGTCCGAAGTCGAGAAGCTGCGCGGGCAGGGCGTCGAGATCAATCCCGAGAACTTCGCGATCGCGGACAACTGCCCGCTGATCCTGCCGGTCCACCGCGAGTTGGACGGCCTGCGTGAAGCGGCTGCCGGTGCGGGCAAGATCGGCACCACCGGTCGCGGCATCGGCCCGGCTTATGAAGACAAGGTCGGTCGCCGCGCGATCCGCGTCTGCGATCTGGCGCACCTCGATGCGCTGGAGCCGCAGCTTGATCGCCTCTGCGCCCACCACGATGCGCTGCGCGCCGGTTTCGGCCAGCCTCCGATCGACCGCGAGGCGCTGCTCAACGAACTGCGCGAGATCGCACCCTTCGTGCTGCAGTTCGCCCAGCCGGTGTGGAAGCGGCTCAACAAGGTCCGCAAGGCGGGCGCGCGCATCCTGTTCGAGGGCGCGCAGGGCGTGCTGCTCGACGTCGATCACGGTACCTATCCCTTCGTCACCAGCTCCAACACCGTGTCGGGCACCGCCGCCAGTGGTTCGGGCCTCGGCCCCTCGGCGACCGGTTTCGTGCTGGGCATCGTCAAGGCCTACACCACCCGCGTCGGCTCCGGCCCGTTCCCGACCGAGTTGGAGGACGAGACCGGCCAGCGTCTGGGTGAGCGCGGCCATGAATTCGGCACCGTCACCGGCCGCAAGCGCCGCTGCGGCTGGTTCGACGCGGTGCTGACGCGCCAGTCCTGCGCGATCTCGGGCGTCACCGGCATCGCCCTCACGAAAGTCGACGTCCTGGACGGCATGGACAAGGTGAAGATCTGCACCGGCTACCGCCTGCACGGCAAGGTGCTGGATTACTACCCGAGCCACGCCGCCGATCAGGCCGCGGTCGAGCCGATCTACGAGGAAATGGACGGCTGGCAGGGCACCACCGCCGGTGCCCGTTCATGGGCGGACCTCCCCGCGCAGGCGATCAAGTACATCCAGCGCGTCCAGGAACTGATCGAGACGCCGGTGGCGCTCGTCTCCACCAGCCCCGAGCGCGAGGACACCATCCTCGTGCGCGATCCTTTCGTGGATTGATGATGATGCGGGGCGTCCTGAGGTTCGCCCCGCTGCTTCTGCTGCTGGGCGCCACCGAGGCGCCCCGGCCTTTGAAACTGCCTGACATCGACATGATCCGCGTACGCAAGGCGGCGCGGATCATGGAACTCTACTCGGAAGGCCGCCTCGTCCATGTGATCGAGCATATCCAGCTCGGCGACGAGCCCGTCGGCCCCAAGCGCTTCGAAGGCGACGAGCGCACTCCCGAGGGACGCTACGAAATCGACTGGGGCAACCCGGCGAGCGCCTATCATCTCTCGCTTCATATCTCTTACCCCAACGCCGACGACCGCGCCTTTGCGGCGGGGCGGGGGCGCTCTGCGGGCGGGATGATCATGATTCACGGTCAGCCAAACGATTGGGCTCCGGGGCGTGTACCCGGCGACTGGACCGACGGCTGCATTGCGGTTTCCGACGAAGAGATTGAGGCTCTGTGGGAAGTCGTGGCCGACGGCACCCCCATCGAGATCGAACCCTGAATGTCGCGTCGTCCCGGACTTGATCCGGGACCGGTGGCAGTGAACGGCCCATGTCGCTGCGTGAAGCTACTGCTCACCTAAAGACGGCCACCGTTCCCGGATCAAGTCCGGGA